>WGAX01000068.1 GCA_015494595.1 Nitratiruptor sp. | reverse complement strand
TTTAAACAGCAGTGCCTCTTTGAGCAGTTTCTTATCCACCTATTTCCACACTCCCGGAATAAAGGTATTACATTTTGGGCATCTGCCATCAATGAGATGGTTTTGTACCTGTGCGCCGATATGTCCTGCTCGCTCAATTACTGCGAAATTGCAGTTTGGACAGTAGGTAGTCTCAAACTGAGGTGCATTGAAATTGCCTACATACACAAACTGCAATCCCTCAGCTTTGCCGATTTCGTGGGCTTTGAGCAGTGTTTCAGGAGGCGTTGGAGGGGTATTAGTCATTTTGTAGGTGGGATAGAAGCCGCTTACATGCCAAGGAATAGCGGTGTCGATACTAGCTATGAAATTGGCGATTTGGCGCATCTCCTCTTCGCTATCATTTTGTCCCGGAATAAAGAGGGTAGTGATCTCTATCCAAATATCTTTTTTATAAGCGTACTCAATCGCTTCTAAAACAGGTTTGAGTCTAGCACCACAGAGCTCTTTGTAAAATCTATCTGTAAAAGCTTTAAGATCGATATTCATCCCATCAATGAGAGGAGCAAGCTTATCCATTGCTTTGCGTGTCTCATAACCGCTGGTGACATAAACATTTTTTAGCCCTTTCTCTTTGGCAAGTTTGGCTATATCGTAGTTGTACTCGATCCAGACAATTGGCTCATTGTAAGTGTAGGCAATAGATTTGGAGCCGTATTGAAGAGCAAGATCTACGGCAAGTTTGGGGGGAAGATCTTGACCAAATATTTTATGGTTATGCTCTTGAGGGTATTGGCTAATTTCAAAGTTTTGGCAAAAGCTACAGCTAAAGTTGCATCCAACGGTACCAATAGAAAACACAAGAGTGCTTGGCAGAAAGTGAAAAAGGGGCTTTTTCTCAATGGGATCCACATTGACTGCAGCAGCTTTGCCGTACACTAAGAGCTTGAGCTCACCGTTTTCTACTTTTCTTACGCCACATATTCCATACTCCCCCTCTTCCAGTTTACAAGCTTGTGCACAGGCTTCACACAAAATCTTGCCAGAAGGGAGTTTCTTGCTCATCCATGCAGTTACGCTCATTGCTACTCCTTTGGCTATATTATAGCAGCAAAAGTTATAATGTTTTGCTACACAGCCGATACCCCTTGCCCACTCTTGCTACAAAATCAAACTCAAAAGCGAGTTCCTCTTTATAGTAGCTATCTTCTATAAAATAGTGCTCAATTTCTAAAATAAGCGGTACAGTCTTGCCTCCAAGCTCAATCTCTTGATAGAGTGTACAAAAAAATGCTGCTGGAGAGGCTTGAATGATGGGAGGAAAATCCTCTATCACTCTTTTTGTCGCAATACCAAACTTTTTAGCTTCACTGATCTCCTCTGGTAGGCTCTCACTTGTAGCATCCATAAGTTCTATCATTTGGGGTGTAACAAAGCAGATAGTACACTTTTTGGTATTGCGAATATGCTTGAGGGTATCTTTGGGTGAGCCATCCTTTTTGTGTCCGATAGAGACGATAACTGTAGGAGGCTCAGAGCTAAGAGCCATAAAGTAGCTAAAGGGTGCGATATTGATAATGCCATTTTCCTCTGTGACTATCCAGGCTATGGGTCTTGGGATAATGGTGCGACTCATAATTTTATAGCGATCTTTTAGCTGCAGTGGCGCAAAATCGATAATCATACTATCCTCTCTATCTCTTCTTTGGTATTTTCTACAATAAGTGTGGTCTCTAGTAAAATTGCATAGTGTCTGTTTTGAGGCATAAGAAACTTTTTGCTATCTTCATAGGAGCTCCAAAGCTCTTCTACTTTATCAAATTCACCTATTTTTATGGCCTCCAGGGAGCTAGCCGCACTCAAAAGCCCCTCAATTACAGGAGCGCTCTCATCTTCGCAAAGCTCTAACATCTGCTGGGCTACTTCGATGGACTCTTTGAAGTTTTTCTCCAAGATTGTATCGATGTAGTAGAACATATATCTTTCAAGTTGTGCCATATCTGCCTCCTTATTTGGCTATGAGCCCTTTATCGTAGCAGGATTCATCAAATTCGCATACGATATTGGGATCGTATAGTAGTAGTTTCTCATCTTTTTTCTTATAATCTACTTTAGCAAGAAAATGTTTGATGCAGTTGATACGAGCTTCCTTTTTATCATCTGCTTTTACCACATACCAAGGAGCATAAGCAAAATGGGTGCGTGCGAACATCTCATCTCGAGCTAAAGAGTATTCATCCCAAAGCTCTTGCGCTTTCATATCGATAGGGCTTAGCTTCCATTGTTTAAGAGGATCATGTTTACGCTCTTCCAAGCGCCTTTTTTGCTCCTCTTTGGTGATGTCCAGATAGTATTTGGTAAAGATCATCCCATCGTGCACCAAAAGATGCTCAAAATTTGGCACTTCTTGCATAAATTTTTCATACTCCTCTTTGGTACAAAAACCCATAACTCTCTCAACTCCTGCTCTATTATACCAACTACGATTGAAAAAGACCATTTCACCACCATGAGGTAGCTGAGCTACATAGCGCTGAAAATACCAGCTCTTTTTCTCTATGTCGCTTGGTTTACCTAAGGCTACTACGCGAGTCTCTCTAGGACTTAAATGCTCTACAAAGCGTTTAATGGTGCCATCTTTACCCGCTGCATCTCTGCCTTCAAAAATGGTACAGACTTTTAGATCCTTTTCAATCACTTGGCGCTGAAATTTCACTAGTTCCACTTGTAGATAGTAGAGCTCTTTTTTGTACTCTTTCTTTTTCATACCAATCCTTTAAAATGTGTATGCAAGTCCTATCGTAAAATCTGCACTCCCATAAAAGGGAGAGAGATTTTCAGTCACAAATGCTCTCATATGCTTATTGATACTATAAGCTATATTAACCACATTGGAAGGTGAATCAAGGGTGCTGTAGCGTGATTTGAATGCTGAGGAGATGAAGCGATACTCAAAGAGCCACTTTTTATAGTGGTAGCCAAGATAGAGAGAGTAGAGCAGTTTATGGGATACTGCGTAATTACCAAGATGTACAATACCAAGCTTAGTGATACTGATATTGGCAAGAAAATTATCTTTTTCTAAGATACCAATAATAGAGTAATCAACTTTTGCCGAGCTAAAGCCTCTATCTTTGGATGAGGCTGGGATTTTGATTCCAAAAGCCAAGGCACTGTTGGTGCTAAAGGGATGAAAGTTTAGGCGTTTTTTGTATTCTATCTCGATATTGCCAAGGATGGTGTAGGGCTTATGGATAGAGAGGATATTACCAATTTGGTAGTGCACTTCATTATCGCCATAAATATTATGCACAGTTCCATTGAGCAGCCCTGTGGCGTCGTGAAACCAGTCAAGTACACCATCTAAAAAGCCCCCATAAACATGGTGAACCGGAAGGATAATACGCAGGCTCTCATCTTGGCTGATAGGCGTCTCCAAGCTAAAAGTAAGGGAGGCAAGCTCGTAATCGAGTAGGTATATATCTTCGTTTTCATAGTCGTTTGCTTCACTCCAGGTAAGGGATAATTTTTTTTCGATTTTCGTATCATTGGGATAGAGATTGTAAAAGGCTAACCTAATGGGATGCTCAATTGTAGTAAGAAGAGGCTCCATTGCAAAGAGTGAAAGAGTGCAAAGTAGTAGCCAAACTTTTTTCATCAATTTTCTCCTTTGAATTAATTATACCATTTAAATATTGGTGCTATAATTGAAAAAAAAAGAGCATAACAATGGATATTATTATAGCTGGGGCTGGAAAAGTTGGTTTTAAACTAGCCCAAACTCTTAGTATT
Source organism: Nitratiruptor sp. (assembly GCA_015494595.1). GTDB lineage: Bacteria > Campylobacterota > Campylobacteria > Campylobacterales > Nitratiruptoraceae > Nitratiruptor. Next base: position 4,125 of record WGAX01000068.1, on the reverse strand, counting down.
AAACATAATGTTACTATTATCGATCGCAATAAAGATGCTTTACAACGCCTACAAGAATCTATTGATATACTGCCTATTATTGGTGATATTGAAAATCCAGAGGTTTATAAACCTTTAGATGGCAGCTATGATATATTTATTGCTGTTACTGATAATGATGAGGCAAATATTCTCTCAACCCTTATTGCAGATGATGAGATAGATGTGGCAAAAAAGATTATTAGGCTACGCAATCCCTACTTTGCCAAAAGCTCCATTGCCAAGAAACTAAGTATTGATGCTGCGGTTTTCCCTTTTAGTCTTACTGCCAGATCTGTTGGAGCGTTACTTGATTTTCCCAAAGCCAATAATGTTAAAGAGTTTATTTTTACCCCTTTAAGGCTTATCTCTGTACGGGTTAATGAGCCTCTTTATAAAAGGGTAGACGAGTTTCAAAGTGATAAACTCAAAGTGGTAGGTATTGAGCGAAGCAAGAAGTTTTTTTTGCCGGCTGCTGACGAGCGGTTGGAAAATGGGGATCTTCTCTATCTTTTTGGTGAGATGGAGCAGATAAAGCAGATATGTGCAAAAATTAATAAAAGTGATCCAAAAGAGATCAAAAAGGCAGCAATTTTTGGAGCTGATCTACTTGGATTGGAGATTGCAAAGATCTTTTTGGAAAAAGGGATTGTGCTTAAAATTATTGAGAGCGATCCTGAGCGCTGTAAAAGGGCTTCAGAAGTTTTACAAGATAGAGCAACGATTATCAATAGCAAATATATTGAGCACGATATTTATGAAGAGGAGAATATCCGCTTTGCGGATATGGTGGTAGCTACAAGCAGTGATGATGAGGTTAATATTATAGAGTGTTTACAAGCGGGAGAGTATGGGGTCAAAAAGAGAGTGGCTATCAATAACGATTTAGCCTTTTATGATCTGATGCATAAACTTCAAATTGTGGCTATCCGGGGTCCAAAGGCGAGTGCATACTATGCTATTTTGGAAAAAATTGCTTCTAGCAATATTGTTACGGAAAAGCACTACTGCGGTGGACGAGGGGCTGTATTTATGAGAAAGATTTTTAGTGACTCTACCCTTGTGCATAAAGTAGTGAAACCTTTGCGTTTGGAGGGGATTACTATTTTTTATATTAGAAATGAGCAGATCTATAATTTTGATAAAAAGCTTCGTCTCCAGGCAGAGGATATTATTGTTGTATTTTTACAATCCTATCAGGAGGAGAAAGTTAAGAAGTGGATTTTCAATCTTTAAAAAATATTTTAAAACTTCTTAGTGCAATTGGGATAGGAGTAGGACTCTTTTTTACCATTCCTGTAGGTGTAGGGTTTATCTATAAAGAGAATGTGGGGTACTTTTTTGTCTTTTGGCTTCTCTTTTTACTTGTTAACTTTTTAATGCAGCTTCTGCTCTATAAGCACAAGCTCAAAATGAGTGTTAAAGATGCCATTTTAGCTGTTAATGTGGTATGGATTTTGCTTGGCATTGCAGGAGGAGCAGGATTGTATCTTACCTCCAATATCTCTATGGTTGATGCCTTTTTTGAGGCAATTAGCGGCTTTACTACTACAGGAGCTACTATTTATGACGATATTGCCTCTTTACCTCACACTACATTGATGCTACGAAGCTTGATGCACTGGCTTGGGGGGATGGGGGTGATCGTGCTTGGAGTAGGGCTTTTGACTCTGCTTAATCCCTCTGGCTCTTTGACTCTTTTTAAATCGGAATCTACAGGTATTAGCGTAGAAAAGCTTACACCAAAAATCAAAGATACCGCTAAATGGCTCTGGGGGATCTATCTGATTTTGACCTTTATGGATGCGTTGCTGCTCTATATGGGAGGGATGGATAGCTTTGATGCGATTAACCACGCCTTTAGCACAATCTCGACAGGAGGTTTTTCTACAAAAAATGAGAGTCTTGCCTATTGGGATCATAACTACTTTATTTTATGGGTAACGACAATCTTTATGTTTTTAAGCGGAGTAAACTTTTTGGTCTATTTGCGTGCCTTACACAAAGATTTTGGGGGATTTTTTTCTGAAGAGGTGCGATGGTATGCCATAATCTTTTTTGTGCTTGCTCTTGCTTTAACATTTGTCCATTTTCTCTTGGGACATGATACATTTATGCACGCTGCTACGCACGCCTTTTTTACTATCGCCTCTATTCTTACTACTACAGGATTTGCCTCTATCAATTATGCATCTTGGTCATCAGAGGCAACAGCTCTTATTTTCATAGCGATGTATATTGGTGCAAATGCTGGCAGTACTGCGGGGGGAGTAAAAGTTATTCGCTATGTAGTGCTTTTTAAGAATCTTTTTGCGCAGATGAAACAGAACTTACATCCTAGTGCTATTATAGGAGTATATATTGATGGTAAACGAGTAAGTGGTAAAATTCTAAGCAGCGTTAGCGGTTTTTTCTTTATTTATGTAATCTCCAATCTGTTATTGGCTCTCTTTTTATATGCAAAGGGGTATGATTTTTTGACTGCCGTGAGTGCTGCCATTGCCTGTATTGGCAATATTGGACCGGGTTTTGGGCAGGTTGGGCCTGTAGATAATTTCGCTTTTTTCAGCGATTTTGAAAAGATTATCTTAGCCCTTTTTATGATTATAGGAAGATTAGAGTTTTATACCTTTATTGTCCTCTTTTCAAGGGAGTTTTGGAGAAGATTTTAGGAGTAACAATGTTCAAAAAGCATTTTGAGGAGCAGACTGCCATTTTACTCTCTGTAACTAAATGGATAGTACTCTCATCGCTTATAGGTATTATCATTGGTGCTATTGTGACACTCTTTTTAAAAACGATTCATCTTGCTGAAGCTTATCAGCAAAAGCTTCCTTTTGCTTACTACTATACGCTCCCTTTTGTTTTGGTATTTGTTGTGTGGCTTATTCGTACATTTGCTCCCAGTGCTGAGGGGCATGGGACAGAAAAGGTGATAGAGGCTGTGCATAAACGCCACGGCAAGATTGATCTTAAAGTTGTACCTATTAAGCTTATTGCTACGGTCTTAACTATATTTGCGGGAGGCTCAGTAGGTAAAGAGGGACCAGCAGGACAGATTGGGGCTGCAAGTGCTTCAGGGCTGAGCGATTTGCTGCGCTTTAGTGATAGTGATCGCAAAAAGATTGTTATTTGTGGGATTAGTGCGGGGTTTGCATCTGTCTTTGGTACGCCAATAGCGGGGGCTATTTTTGGCGTAGAGGTGCTTATTATTGGGGTAATTTTATATGATGTACTTTTACCCTCATTTATTGCAGGATTTGCTGCGTTTACCACAGCGCAGTTTTTAGGGATTGAGTATACCTATTTTGATATGCACTACTACCAAAGTATCTCGCTTGATCCTATTCTTATAGCCAAAGTAATAGGTGCTGGACTGTTTTTTGGTCTGGTTTCAGATATTGTTGTAACAAGTATGCAGTATATGCATAGAGGCATACAAAAAATCCCTCTTAATATCTATTTGAAATCTTTGATCATTGGTGCACTGCTTGTAGGTATTGGTGCACTGTTTGGGGCACAATATTTGGGCTTAGGGATGGATACGATCCAAGATACCCTCAATCCCGATCCCTATTTTGCAAAAGATCTGCCTTGGTATGCCTTTTTGCTTAAAACTCTTACTACTTCTTTGACATTAAGCGGCGGAGGAAGTGGTGGAGTGATTACACCTATTTTTTATATAGGTGCTACCAGTGGTCATGCATTTGGCAGCTGGTTTGATTATGAGCATATTACGCTCTTTGCAGCCCTTGGCTTTGTAAGTGTACTCTCAGGCGCAGCCAATGCGCCTATAGCTGCAACTATTATGGCGGTAGAGCTCTTTGGACTAGAAATTGCCCACTATGCAGCATTGAGTGCAGTCATTAGCTTTTTGGTCACAGGCCATCGCAGTGTCTTTCCATCGCAAATTTTAGCAATGCGAAAGAGTGAGATTTTGGAAGTTAAAATTGGTGAGGAGATTGAAAAGGCAGAGGTAGAGCTGGAGCAGAGCCAGCTTAGCCGCTTTCAAAAGATTCGAAGAAGGATTTTGAGAAAGAAAATGAGGCTTAAGAAGTAACCTTTTTACTATATAGTATCTCCTCCAATCTCCTTTTTATCTCCTCT
>WGAX01000067.1 GCA_015494595.1 Nitratiruptor sp. | reverse complement strand
CCTTTTAACAAGTGCTAGCACCATCGCTCCCACTACACCCATAGCAGCAGATTCAGTAGGTGTCGTAATACCTGCAAAGATAGATCCCAAAACTGCAATAATAAGTAACAAAGATGGCAGCAGAGATTGAAGAGTTTGCAAAAAGCTAATGTTTTTGTCCAGCTTTATTGGCGGTGCAACCTCTGGCTTGATAAAAGCAAAAATAAGAATATAGGCAATATAGAAAGCTACCAGCAACAGTCCCGGTACCACTGCACTTTTAAACAGATCCCCCACACTCACACTTAGCACATCACCTAGCACTATCAAGACAATGGATGGAGGAATAATCTGCCCTAGAGTCCCACTGGCTGCAATGGTACCGCTAGCTAGGGCTTTATCATACCCATAGCGTATCATCACAGGAAGGGTTATAATGCTCATCATCACCACACTCGCCCCAACAATGCCAGTAGCTGCAGCCAAAATCGCCCCCACCACCACTACACCAACTGCTAAACCTCCTCGAATCTCTCCAAAAAGAGCTCCCAGATTCTCTAGCAGGTCTCTTGCCATATCGCTTTTTTCTAAGATTAGCCCCATTAATATAAACAGAGGCACCGCCATAAGGGTAAAGTTTTGCATAATGCCATAGATTCTCATAGGAAAAAGGTTGAAAAGATCGACACTTAAATCAAAATCAACCACAGTAAACACAATTGCCACCACCCCAAACACAAAAGCCACTCTAAAGCCCAGCATTAAAAGAATTAAAGATAATATAAACATCAAAATTGCCGGATGCACTACAAAGTATGCCTCGCTCCAGGCAAAAAAGGTAACTACTCCTAAAAGCGCTGCTACAATAGTTGCCACTTTTTTCAAAGAGATTTTTGGTGCCAGCTTTATCATCTCACTTACTGCCTGCAAGCCAAGAAGCAATCCAAAAAGCAAGATCATAGCCTTAATAATCCAGCGACAGGGCAACCCTCCCGGATCGCTTGAAGCCTCATTTTGTGCAAAACTTTGCCACACAAAATCGCTGCCATAGTAAAGAATAAGCCCGGAAAATGGCAAAATAAGCACTAAATTATCCAAAAAATCAATAAGCGCCCTTGTGGAAGCGCTAAACTTTTCATAAAATATATCTACTCTTACATGCTTATTGTGCTTGAGTGCATAGCCAGCACTAAGCAAAAATGTAAGATCAAAAAAATACCACTCCAGCTCTTGCAAAGCGATAGAGCCTGCGTGAAAAAGGTAGCGCATCAACGCATCATAAAAGACTAAAAAGGCTAACAAAATAGCCACCCCAGCACTAAGTTGCCCAAAGAGGCTATTTAACCTGTCGATATAGTAAGAGAGTCTATTCACCCATCTTCCTTTTGAAGTAGTAGCCAAATAGCTTTTGCAACAATACAACAAAAAGCACCAATACAACTATTGCCATAAACTCCATTATAAACTCTTGCATCATCACCTCACATATATGATGGGGTATCATTGCTAAAAAGGATCAAATCTCCAGCCTTTGTATACTTTGCCAATATATCTTGAAGTTTGGCTTTGCTTTCTACCAAGACAGTTGGTATAGTGATACTCTCTTGTAAAATATCTCTGTTTGCTCTGCCTGTAATGATGGCTACATCAAACACCTCATTAACCTTTTGGGCTAGCTCTCTATTGGCTTCAGGAGTGCTCTCTACAATACCCGGCGTCACAACCACTTTGCGCCCTTTATAAGAGTTTACCAGATCATATGAAGCTAGCATCCCTTCTAGATTGCCATTGAAGCTATCATCAATAATAAGCTTACCACCAGCCTCAATTTTTTGCAAACGATGCTCTACTGGCTTTAGCTTGGCTACTCTTTGCTGGAGTGTCTTTATATCTACACCCAACTCTTTTGCCACTAAAATAGCAGCAGTGATATTTAAAGCGTTAAAATCTCCTAAAAGCGGCGCAAAAAAGTGATAAGTTTTGCCATCTAACTCCAAATCCCACGCCACACCATCCAAAGTTGCCTCAATATTTTTGATATTTTTCCCAAAAAAGTGGATTTTCTCTTGAGGCTTAATCTCTATCCCATCCCACACAAAGGCTTTGATGAGCCTTTTTGATTGCAGGAGCTCTAGTTTGGTAAGCACTATCCTCTGTAAACCCTTAAAATACTCAATATGCTGCTCCCCGATCTTGCCAATAACAGCGTAGTGGTGATTGAGAAAGTGAGCAATCTCTGCAATATCACCTGGCTCTCTCGCACCCGCTTCCACGATATAGACTTCTGTATCTTTTGGAAACGCTTCGTTGATGTCTTTAAGGATGCCAGCCAAGGTATTGACGCTTCTAGG
>WGAX01000066.1 GCA_015494595.1 Nitratiruptor sp. | reverse complement strand
CCATTGCCCAATATTCCCCACTGCTGCCTCCCGTAGGAGTCTGGACCGTGTCTCAGTTCCAGTGTGGCTGATCATCCTCTCAGACCAGCTACCCGTCATTGCCTTGGTAGGCCGTTACCCCACCAACTAGCTGATAGGCCGCAGCCCCATCCCATAGCGCCGAAGCTTTCCACAACCTAACTTTTGTTAGGAAGGAGTATAGGGTATTAGCAGCCCTTTCGAGCTGTTATCCCCCGCTATGGGGCAGGTTAGCTACGTGTTACTCACCCGTGCGCCGCTTAGCTGACACTCTAACCCGAAGGTTAGAGCCGTTCTCGCTCGACTTGCATGTGTTAAGCACGCCGCCAGCGTTCACTCTGAGCCAGGATCAAACTCTCCATAAATATTTTATGAAGCTTTAATGTCCTGTATCAAAACTCAAAGGACCCGTCTCTGTCTAGTTGTCAAAGATCTCTAAAAGCTCTCTAACCCATCTAACTCAGATGAGTTATTCGAACCCCCTCGCCTTTCGAGGACTGAAATTATGCCAAATTTCCTGATGGATGTCAAGAGCCCTTCAACTCCCGCATCTCTTCAAAGAACCCCGCCCCTCAAAAGCGAAGCGAAATTTTGCCAAAGTTTTTTCGTGTTGTCAAGGGGGGGCAAATCGGCTACGCAATATTTGTATAATTGCATAAACACAATTAATAATGTATACTATTCTCAAAATTTTCAAGGAGGGGAAATGGAGGCTTTTGATAGAAAAACTTCCAAGCTGCCAGAAATGGCAAAACGGACTATACATAAAGAGGTAAGTGAACAGCTAGACATCGCTACATTTATCAAAAAGACATATCAGCTATTCGCAGCAAGTCTCATAGCGGCCACGACAGGGGCGTATATAGGCATGCAGATGGCACCAGCCATTGCTTCATGGTACTGGGGACTAGTGATATTGGAGTTTGCTATGCTTTTTGGCTTGTATCTGACAAAGTCAAAGCCTGGACTTAATCTCTTTATGCTCTTTGGTTTTACTTTTATGACCGGCCTTACGCTTACACCACTACTGAGCGCAGTTCTCGCCTTGCCAGCGGGAGCTAGTATTTTGACAAATGCTCTTCTTCTAACAGCTGTGGCGTTTGGAGGGCTCAGCCTTTTTGCAATCAACACAAAAAGAGATTTTACAACACTGGGAAAATTCCTATTCATTGCGCTCATTATCATGATAGTGGCTGGGCTTATCAATATCTTTTTGGGAAGTCCACTTTTGCAAACCCTTTTGGCTGCAGCTGGATCGATTCTATTTAGTATTTTTATTCTATACGATACACAAAATATTATCCGAGGCAACTTCGCTACGCCGGTAGAGGCTGCCATTGCACTCTATCTCGATATTCTCAACCTCTTTATTTCGTTATTGCAACTTTTAGGATTTTTAGGTAGCGATGAGTAACACAAAATTGGCTCCTTTGGAGCCAAAGATTTATCGGCTTATCGATGCAAACCTCAATAGGCTCAAAGAAGGGATTCGGGTTATAGAAGATATTTTACGCTATGTGTTTGATAATAAAGAGTTGGCACTTAGATTGAAAAATCTTCGCCACGAAGTCCGATTTGATGATCCAAAGCTTCTTGAATATAGAGACATCAAAAAAGATGTATTAAAGCAAAGCATCACTACTGAGATGCAAAGGGAAAATCTACAGGCTATTATCAAGGCAAATATCAAGCGGGCACAAGAGGCCGCGAGGGTTTTGGAAGAAGTGATGAAAATCGCCGATCCATCATCATCTGAAACATTCAAAAAAATACGCTACGAACTCTACGAAATAGAAAAATATCTCTAATCTTCGAAAAATTCATCATCGCTACTGTTTATATCAAAATAGGTGATAGCGCTTTTGTTTGTTTCAAGCTCTCTAGCCTCTACCTTCCAGCGCCCAATTTTTCGCCCTGGCAAAAACCTATAATCGTAAACTGAGCCATAAAATGGAGGGACTTTGAAGCTTTTTATCCTATCATCCTTACCGTCTGGTGAATACCAATGAAACTCTACCGTTAAACCATGGGCATTGTCTGAACGATCGATAAAATATGTACAAATGATTCTCTCATTTTCAATATTGCATACAATATCCGCTAACAGTACCAAAGGAAGCAATAGGATCACTTTTCGCACCATAAAAACACCACTTCAAACTCCAAATAGGAGTGAGGATATGTTTGCATAAGCCTACGCAAATCGGCGATGTTGGCTCTTTTCTTGCCCGAGCTCACCCCGCTTTTTTTTATATAGTCAAAGATTAAACGCCTATTTGGAAAAAAGAGTTTATAAACCTTTATCTCATAGTTTACCATAAAATATCTTCGCGCAATCGCAAGTATCTTTTCGGCAGATGGCACAGGCGAAGAGATACCAAGCATATTGTGTATTGTAGAAAAGGTATTGCTGGTAAAAAGCGCACAACTAAGCGTATCGCTCAAAGAAGCGATGTTTTTGAAAACTCTATCAAGATCTTTGCTCCACTGCAACGAAGATGAAGCAAACACTTGATCAATTGGAAGATGGGAGAGTTTTGCAAAACACTCATCACTGTCAAAATCGCAAAGAATTTTTTTCACTCCTTTAGTTGGATGCAAAGAGAGCATATTGGCAGCCAAATCGACGGCAAAAAAACGCTTAAACTCCCAATCTATTGCCCTATATACCTCTCCGCTGCCAGCGCCAAGATCGACGATATGTTTTCCTCTTTTAGTCGTCTTTTCGACTAGATATTTCGCTACTTTTGATTGAATTATCTTATAATTTTGGTAACTTTTGGCGAAACGATCAAACTCTTGGATATGTTTCAAAATATATTTACCTTAAATTGGATATAATTGGCTCAAATTTTTGACAAGGGACACAGATGATCAAAATCCTTTTCATTCTGCAAATCGTTTTGGCGGTTATTTTAACTATCATTATTTTACTACAAAAAAGCTCTTCCATAGGACTTGGCGCATATAGCGGCAGCAACGAATCACTCTTTGGAGCAAAAGGGCCACAGGGATTTTTGGCTAGAGCAACCTTTTTTCTAGCAACCCTCTTCGTACTCAATACCATCTTTTTAGGATACATGTATAACAAAGAGTACAACAAATCCGTGGTAGATAAGATTAAAGTAGAAAAAACATCGCCTGTGCCAAGCATCCCTGAGCCAGCACCAGCTCCTAGCAATGCTCCGCAAGCTCCTGCTACTCACTAATCTCGTTTTTCTCTTTCGCCTTTTTGGCGATGCCCATATACTGCTCTACCATAGATTTGGCGATCCAAGATATCCCACCACAAATACAAGCCTCGAGCAGTTACGCAAAGATTTTACCTATCTTAAAAAACACCACTACAAAATTATACCTTTGCAAAAGCTTGTCAAAGCTCTTAAAAATCACAAGCCAATCGATCCAAAATGGGTGGTTATCACCATAGACGATGGATTTAAAAGCTTGCTTCAAGCTATGCCCCTTTTCAAAGAGTTTCGCTACCCCTTTACGCTATTTATATCTACAAAACCCATCCAAAATGGCTATCCAGATTTTTTGCGCTGGGAAGATGTAAAGAAGATTGCCCAATTTGCTGAGATTGGCTTACACTCCCACGCACACCCGCATCTAACAGATCTAAGTGATGAAGAGATTGTGCAAGATACTAAAAAAGCCTTAATGCTTTACAAAAAAAATCTCCACACTCAACCACAGAGCTACGCCTATCCTTATGGTGAATATGACGATCGGGTAAAAAAAATCTTGCAATCTTTTCATTTTGCGCTTTGCAACCAAAACCTAGGTGCGGTATCTGCAAAAAGTTCTATCTACAACCTCGATCGCATAGCGCTTGTTGGTAAAAGCAATCTCAAGCAGGCTTTAGGATTACAGTATCTGCCAACTCAATGGATAGAGCCAAAAGCATACCCTAAAGATAGGATTTTGCGAAGAGTAAAAGCAAAAATAGAACCAAAATACAAAAGCGCCCTACTCTACGTTACAGGCTATGGATGGAGAGATATCAAAGTCAAAAATGGGCTTATTGATGAAAAAATAGGGCTTAAACTTACAAAAAGAAGAGTAAGGGTAATTATAAAGGTAAAACATAGTAAAATTAACACAAAAATTTTAGTAAGGAGTCGCTATGGAGTTAAATGAAGTGTATGAGTATGCTAGAGATCATATGCAAAAGAGTCTAGAAGTTTTGAAAAAGGATTTCAATACATTGCGCACCGGCCGCGTTACTACTGCAGTAGTGGAGAATATCAAAGTCGACTACTATGGAGCCCCAACACCCCTCAATCAAGCTGCAAGCGTAGTGGCCACAGATGCTACAACGATCGTCATTTCCCCTTGGGACAAATCGCTTTTAGGCGAAATTGAACATGCTATTCAAGAGGCAAACATTGGCGTCAATCCAAACAACGATGGAGATCAGATTAAACTCTTCTTCCCGCCAATGACAGTTGAGCAAAGAGAGGCGGAAGCAAAAAAAGCCAAGCAGTTTGGGGAAAAGGCAAAAATAGCTATCCGTAATGTGCGCCGCGATGCAAATGATAAAATCAAAAAGCTTTTCAAAGAGAAGCTCATCACCGAAGATGAAGAGAAAAAAGGCTTGGAAGAGGTACAAAAGATTACTGATGAATTTGTGAAAAAAGTAGATGAATTAGTCAAACAAAAAGAGCAAGAGATTATGAAGGTGTAGCGAAGGCCAGCCGAGGCTAAGCAAGCAAAATGTTTCCTAGCGTTTGCATTAATTAACCAAGTTGCATAAAAGTAAAACACAAAGGTGTCTGATGCTAGATATCGAAAAAATCTATAAAGATGCGGGAGCGCTTCTTGAGGGACATTTCCTGCTATCAAGTGGCAAACATAGCCCAAACTACTTGCAAAGCGCGAAAGTTTTGGAAGATCCAAAAATTGCCGAGCAGCTAGCGAGCGAGCTAGCCAAGCAGATCAAAGCAAGCGGCATCGAAGTCAATACCGTCTGTTCCCCTGCTATCGGGGGATTGCTAGCTGGCTATGAATTGGCAAGAGCATTGGGAGTACGCTTTATCTTTACCGAGAGAAAAGATGGCAAGATGACGCTTCGAAGAGGCTTTGCAGTCGAGCCGGGTGAGAAAATACTTGTTTGCGAAGATATCATTACCACGGGCGGTAGCGCCATGGAAGCGGCCGAGGAGATCCGAAAGCATGGCGGCGAGATCGTGGCGTTTGCAGCTTTGGCCAACAGAGGCGTATGCGCTAGGAGTGGCAGCGAACAAATGTCTAAAGAGGAGTGCAAACTCCCAAAAAACAAGCCATTTTTCGCACTGGCTGACTTTAATTTTCCAATCTATGAGCCTGAAAATTGCCCGCTTTGCAAAGCTGGCAGCACACCTATCAAACCAGGTAGCAGAGGAAACTAATGGCAAGATGGCGCCATATAAAGCAGGGGAAAAAACCAAAAGAGGCAAAACCTGCTCCCTCTTTCACACCTGCGCCCATTGCCGATAGGCTCAAAGCCTTCTTGACCGATACCTTCATGATCACGATGCCAATTCTCTACATTGTCATATACCTCATTATGGGCTCTCGTGAAGCCTTTAGAGACCACATGGCACAAGGCTGGCTCTATATACTTATTCCTCACTTTCTCATCGTGGTACTGCTTTGGTGGAAAAAAGCAGAGACTCCTGGCATGAGGGCTTATGAGATAAAGATCGTGAAATATAACGATCCAAATACTCCCATTGCCTTTTGGCAAGCAGTACTTCGCTATCTTCTCATGCCAATATCAATTCTCTCCATCATTGGCGTAGTTATCGCTTTTTTTCGTAAAGATCGCCAAACATTCCACGACTTAGCCTCATGGACGATGCTCATTCGCAATGCCTCGTAATCTCTTTTTTCTCCTTAGTGCCTTTTACTTTTTTTTCTTTGCCATCATTGGCGTCTATGTGATCTACATGCCAAAAGTACTCGATTCATTTGGCTATACAAGTGCCCAAATTGGCGTTATTTTTGCCATGAGTCCTCTTGTGCGCTTCTTGGCTCCCTTTTTCTTTCTCAAAAAACAGCTTACTGCCACTATTTACAAAGCTGCCCTCTTGGGACTGCTCATTAGTGGTGCAGCGCTTTACGTAACTATAGAAAATTTTTGGCTATTAGTTTTGAATAATATCCTTATTGGCATAGCTTTTGCACTCATTCTCCCCTTTGCAGAGACAATTGCGCTAGAAAAAATTGGCAAAGAGCGCTATGGAAGAGCTAGGCTTTGGGGATCGCTTGGGTTTATCTTTGTAGCGTTGGTAGTGGCTAAATTTATGCAAAAGCCTTACACTGCCTTGCACTTTTTTATGGCTATGGTGATTTTAACTGCAATATTCGCAGCATATCTACCACAATTTGAATCAAAAAAACTGCAGCATCCAAAAAGCAAATCCTTTAACTTCCTCAGCCACTGGCCTTTGTGGGCAAATCTCTTCTTGATGCAGGTTAGTTTCGCTCCATTTTACAACTTTTTTACTATATATGAGCATGAGCATGGGCTTGATTATACAACCATTAGCTACCTTTGGACTTTTGGAGTAGTTTGTGAGATTGTGATGCTCTATTTGCAAGCACCCCTCATGCGAAAAAATCTGCTATCACTCATTAAATTTTCCACTTTCGTTACAATATTTCGCTGGCTTTTGCTCTTTTTGTTTCCTACAAACGTCTTCATACTCTACCTTGCCCAATCCCTACACGCCTTTGGCTTTGCACTCTATTATTCAAGTGCCATAGCCTACCTTTTCACGCTCTATGAAGATAAAAAGCTTGCTCAACTCTTCTTTGGAGGCATCTCTTTTGGGCTTGGCGGTATGGTTGGTAGCTTCTTGGCTGGGCTCTTCTATGGAGAGTATCTTTTCTTATATGCAAGCACAGTAGCCTTTTTGGCATGGGTGGTATTATTGATTAGAAGATAGCTGCTTATATTTTACACAATATGCCTTTTTATTATTCATTATATTGATTAATTTTTATACAAATATTGGCTTAAAATATCACTATTTTCTTGACTAAGATCAACCTTTTGCCTGCGACTAAAGTTTATACTCTCAAAAACGTAAAGGAGGTTCGATGCAAGAGATCACCACCACACATGAAGTGCTTGGAACGCTCAAGCTTGTCTATACTATTTATGCTCTAGCCATAATTTCTCTTATTGGCTGGTTCGCTTATCGCGTCACAAAAGAGCCTAATAGCACCAAAACATTCATCACGCCAAAGGTCTTCTATAGCTATTTGGCTTTATTGGTGATGGTGGGCGTCGGGATACATATTCTTACCTACAACAAAATCCCATGGGTAGCTTGGGAGCTCAAAAAGCATATGATCAAACCTGATCGAAAGGTTGAAATCGTTGTGAAAGATCATAAATTCCATCTTCCAGAAATCAAACCTATTGTTTTGCAGTGTGGAGAGATAGTGGAATTTAACGTCAAAAGCGAAGACCTCACCTACGGTTTTGGACTCTTTCGCAAAGACAACTCCATGGTTTTTCAGATGCAAGTGATCCCAAAATATGACAATAAACTTCTATGGATATTTGATAAAAGCGGAAAATACGACATCCTCAGCACAGAATACTCTGGGCCTAAAGGAGCCTTTATGAAAATAAAAGATGCTATTAGAGTCGATTGCCATAAAAAAGTAGCCTTAAAGGAGAGCAGATGAGTATCAAAGAGTTGCTTTTGCGAGGAAACGAAGGAGGGCTTGATACCTCTAGCTTAACACCCATCCAAAAAATCACACTGAGAACTGTCATAGTGGGGCTTCTCTTTTATGGACTAGCAGCCCTAGAGGGAATGATTATGCGAGCGCACGAAGTAAAGCCTCTTCCAATGATTGATGAGAGCCACTTTTTTGCAATTATGACGGTTCATCCAATCGTTGGAATATTTGGATCTACCTATTTAATAGTTTTTGGGGCTTTTACATTCTTAGTGCCATATCTTATGAAAAAACCTCTCTTTAGCGTCAAATTAGCCAACTGGACATGGATAACCATTGCCACTGGGACGATTTTGGCTTGGCTTGCTGGCTTTATCTACCACTATGCACCACTTTATACCATCTATTGGCCTTTGCCCGTAGACTTTAGCCAATTTAAAATTGCAGGTGGATTTATGTTTGTGCTGGGCGTAGCGCTCATCATGATTGGAACACTCATGTTTATCTTCAATATCTATGCTACGGTCTTCTATACGCCAAAGGGGCAGAAAAAGCAGCCTCTCAAGCCTCTGCTTATGAGTGCATTTGGGATCGATGGCTTTTTAAACCTTGTCAATAAAATCAGAGGCAAAGAGCCTTATGCGAAAGAACCGCCTTTGTCACTCCCAATCGTGGCAATTTTTAGAGGAACCGTCGACACTTTCCTTGATGCGCTAGTGATTTTGGGAGCAGGTCTTTTAATTCTTTTCTATATTCTTGGCGAAGCCTTTGGCTGGAGCCTTGATATGCATAGTGTCGATTCCCTGCTCTATAAAAACGTCTTTTGGTGGGGGCTTGACCTCATTGCAGATGGGCTTGTGCTTATCTATGTAGCGGGCACTTGGTATCTCTTGGCAATGATAATCACCGGGCGCAACCTCTTTATGCAAAATATCGCAAGAGCCGCCTTACTACTTGAGCTCGTAGTCTCTTGGGCAGTATGGAGCCACCATCTGCTCTCGGATCAGCCTCAACCAGAAATCATGAAGCTAGCAAGTGGGGAGATGATTACAGCTTTTGAGCTCATCACCCAAGGTTTGGCGCTTTTTATTACGCTTGTAACACTTTGGCGAGCAAGACCGCTAAAAATGACAAATGAGCTTAAATTCTTGCTTGGCGGGCTTCTTGGCTTTGGTTTGGCAGTACCAGCTGGCATCATCCAAGCGGATATGGGAATTAACCGCCTCTTGCACAATACCCAGTGGATAGCAGGCCCACACTTTCACGTAGCAATACTCGTGGGACTTACAATGACGCTTTATAGTGCAATCTATGTGCTTTTGCCAATACTAACCAACAAAGGCGTCAAACTCTATAGCCAAAAGCTGGCCAATCTCCATTTTTGGCTCCACCTCATCGGAGGTATCGGTATGGGAGCCTTTATGGGAATGGCGGGCATCGATGGGATGCTGCGACGCCACCTCTATCTCAATGGCGAGTTTGGAGGCTATATGTTTTTGGCTGCCATTTGTGGACTCATGCTGCTTGCTGCTTGGGTTATCTTCATGTTCAACCTCATCGCAACGGTTGGAGTCAAGGGGCTTCTTGGCATTTTCAAAAAATCCAATCTCGATCCAGAAATTGTCGTGCCAGCCGAGCCTGCACCCGCAGCCGTGAAAGCCGGTGCAGAGGCCACGCCTCCCACCGCGCCAGCCAAGAAAAAAGAGGATATAGATGCTTAACATCAAAAAAGCTGCCCATCGTATCAAACACGATGGGCTCTTTACCTTTATCTATAATGAGATGAAAGAGCTTACTCAAAAGAGTGAGCTCACAATTGAAGAGGTCTTAGATCTTTTGCACAAACATCCAAGATTTTTGGAAGATTACAAAGAGCTCAACACCCAAAGCGAAATTAGCAACATCCAGATAAAAGAGCAGCCAATTAGTGAAGATGATACGCAAGAGTGTAAAAAGTATAAAACAGTTATTAATAAAAACATTCCTGAACTCATAGCTTTGGAGGCGTTTGAGAAGCCCGCTGATAGTATGATCTATACAGTTTGGATTGGATCGCTCGTAGCCTTTTTGATCTTTGTAGTACATAATCTCATAGTTCTTTATACCTTTTGGTACGAACACTACAAATACTATGTCTTTGCGAGCTATGGGATACTAATAATTGGAGGGTATCTCTACTACAAAAATATGATTAAAAAGCATCAAATAAAATACCAGAGATTTCTTAAACTAAAAAAAGAGACAAAAGAGGCTATACAAAAAGGGGTATCCGCTGGCTGTTTCAAAGAAGAGGATATATACGAATAGTTGATATAATCCAATCTATGAAACATTTTATAGTCTCTTTTATTTTTTGCATCTACAGTCTAGCGGGCAGCCTCTCTGCCCTATCCCAAAACCCAATTTGGTATTGGCAACTGCAAGGCAAACTCAAAATCCCCAAAGAGGCAAACATAGTCGATATAGATCTTTTTGACACATCAAAAGAGACGATAGCGCAGCTAAAAAAGCAAAACCGCTTTGTGATATGCTACTTCAGCGCTGGCACGTAT
>WGAX01000065.1 GCA_015494595.1 Nitratiruptor sp. | reverse complement strand
GTAAAACTCAAAGCTCCCAATATTACGGGCTATATTTTAGAGGGGCATTTTCGTCCTGGCCATTTTGATGGGGTACTACAAATTGTCAATAAACTTTTGCATATTACTGCTCCTACACGCGCATACTTTGGTAAAAAGGATGCTCAGCAGCTCTTTTTAATTCAGCAGATGGTACGAGAGCTTTTTATGGATGTGGAGATTGTGCCTTGTGAGATTGTAAGAGAGCCCGATGGTTTGGCGCTGAGCAGTAGGAACATCTATTTAAATCAAGAGGAGCGTCAAAAAGCGCAGCTTTTATCTAAATCTTTAAAAAAAGCTGCTAAAATGGTACAGATGGGAGAGAAAAATTCTCAAAAAATAAAAGAGGAGATGAGAAAAATTTTGCAGCCTGTAAAAGTTGAATATATTGAAATTGTAAATAGAGAGTTTAAAAAACTTGATAGTGTACAAATAGGTGATACTATTATTTTGGTGGCTGCATATGTGGGAGATACGAGACTGATTGATAATATATGGATATAGGAAAAAAGGATGAGTAACTGCAAAAAATTGGCACTCACAAGAGAAGTGCGGGATGGAGCAAGAGAGTATGTAGCAGACATCGCTAAAAAGACCCTTACCTTTCTCACGCAAAATCATATCTCTTTAACCCCGATTAACTATGATGAGTGGTTTTTTATTATCTGTAAAGCGCTGGAAGAGCGCCATATCCTCTCCAAAAGAAATCTCTTTATGCTGTATGAAAAATATTTTAAAGATGTGCCTCATATTGAGGATATTGAAGAGATTAAAGAGATTAGCTATGATCTAAAACATTTAGCGGTAGATTCCGAAAAAGCGTTAGGGAAATTCTCCTCAAATCTCGATTCTCATAATCGCTATATCCAAGAGAGTATTGTAGCTATTGATGAGCAAGATGTACATAAAATGAGGGAGCTGCAGAGCAAAATAGCACATCTTGAAGAGGAGAATAGGAAACTCAAACGCTTCTTGGAGGAGAATAGAACAAGATTGGAGCTTATTGAAGAGAAGTTTAATGAGCAAAGAAGAGAGGCACAGCACGACTCTTTAACGGGACTTTTGAATAGAAGAAGTTTTGATGAGGATATGCAAAAACTTGACCATGCCAAAATTCCTTATGCGCTTTTAATCTTAGATATTGACAATTTCAAAGGTATCAATGATACCTATGGCCATCTAATTGGCGATGAGGTGCTTAAAGAGATTGGAGAGGTTTTGCGTACCTATGTGCGTAAAAATACAAAAACTTATCGATATGGAGGCGAGGAGTTTGTAGTAGTATTGCCAGGAGGTGATGAGCTTGCTGCCAAAACGGTGGGAGAGAGATTGCGCAAAGTGATTGAGAGTAGAGGATTACAGCTTCCTAACGCTCCCAATCTTTTAACTTTTACTGCCAGTTTTGGGGCAACTGTAAAAAGGGAGAATGAGTATTATAAAGAGGTGCTTCAAAGAGCAGATGAAGCGCTGTATGAGGCAAAAAATGGTGGGAAAAATCGCGTTGTATTTAAGTAAGAAGAGCATCTACTATATATTGAGATCCATTTGGTTTGGTAAGTTGGGCAAGGCGTTGACTTAGTGGTTGCAGTTGAATGCTCTGAAGTAGCTGTAAGGTATCTTCAATGGATCTAAAAAGAAGTGCTGCATCTTGATCTACTAGAAATTTTGCATTAAAATATTGATGATTATTGGTTGCATAAGGATAGGGTACAAAGAGTGTGGGCAAAGCATTGGCGCTTAGCTCCCAAAGTGTACTAGCTCCAGCTCTTGCAATCGCCAAATCTGCTTGGGAAAAAAAAGAGGAGATATTCTTACTAAAAGCAAACACTTGAGCATTAATGCCCAACTTTTGATAATTTTTTTGAACTCTTAGAAAATCTCTTTCTCCTGTTTGATGAATAATTGCAATACCTCTTTTATGCAAAAAGGGAGCCAGTGTTAGGGCAATATCGTTAATCTGCTTTGCTCCTTGACTGCCTCCTAAAAAGATAATAGTTTTAAGCTCTTTGCGTATTCGTTGTATTGCAAAAAACTCCTCTGCTACTGGATAGGGATCAAAAGGCGCTATAAAGGAGCTAAAGACTCTTTTTGCAAAAGGGGCTAAGAGTTTATTGAGTCTGCCCATTATGGCATTTTGCTCATGGATATACAGAGGGGTATTGCTCATAAGAGCTGCAAAGCTTGCAGGAGCTGCTGCATATCCTCCTACACTCACTACCGCATCGATACTGTATGCTTTTATGATTTGGTATGCTTTTTTGCTAAATTTTCCTATATGCCAAAGGGAATAGAGTTTATCTACTCCTTTTTTATTCACTACTCCTTGGATAGGAAAGAAAAATTTCTCTCTAAATCCTTTCTCTTCTTCAAACCACGCTCGATCTTGTCCATATTGTGAGCCTATGAAAAGAGGTTGGATTCCTCTTTTATTAAGCTCTGTTTTTATGCTTTTGGCAATTGCCAGATGCCCTCCAGTTCCTCCGCCGGTAATAAGAATATTCACTCTTTGACCTCTTGTTTATTGAGCATCATCACCATACCAAGGGCAATAGCAGTTGCTAGCATTGAGCTTCCTCCATAGCTTAGCATTGGCACTGCAATCCCTTTGATGGGAATAATGCTACTGATTCCAAAGGCATTGATAAGCAAAGAGAAGCCAATGAGCATCGCCACGCCAACATTGAAAAGATAGGCAATCTTACTAGATGTGCGATTGGCAAGTTTAAAGAGGCGATGGAGCAGAAGAAGATAAAGAAACATCAGAGCCGTTAAGCCTATAAATCCCACCTCTTCTGTAATGCCAGAGAGTACAAAATCGGTATGTATATCGCTCAAAAAGCCTAGTTTAATCTCTCCATTGCCAATACCTTGACCAAGGATTCCTCCATTATGAATAGCATGCAGGGAGTTTGCGATCTGATAAGATTCTCTAGCATTTTCAACTTTAAGCTCTTGAGCCATCCATTGGGGCATAAAAGAGAGCAGGTAGTTTTGTGCGCCAGCCCACCACATCTTAATTCTTTGGATCCTATGCTCTGAGATAGAGACAAAGATGACAAAAAGTGTGGCTGCAATGGAGATCAAAATAAAAAAGAGTTTGAGACTGCGCCCGGCAAAGACCAGCATAAACGCTAATGTAAGACCCAATACAGTTACTTGACCAATATCGTTTTGAAAGACTGCAATGGAGACGACCGCTATAATAAATATAACTAGATAGGGAATGATGAGTCTAATCTCATTTAGAAGCCTTTTTGGTCTGTCTGTTTCAAACTTTCTTGCAAAGCTCCAAGCAAGAAAGAAGACAAAACCTATTTTAAAAAACTCAACTGGTGCAATAGAAAAATATGGAAGTTTGATCCATCTTTTTGCTCCTCCTACGGCAGTAACAATAGAGGAGGGTAAAAAGTTCATAAGGAGCATCAAAAGGAAAAAGAGTCCAAAAAGACCCAGTCCCACTTTATCTGTATGTTTTGGATCGATACGGGCTATCGACCACATAAGTATAATAGCTATTATGCCAAAAATAAGCTCTCTTATAAAAAAGTGAAATTGGCTATAACCATAATAGAGAGTAGTATAAGTAGTAAGAGAGTAGGATGCTAAAATACTTACAACAATAATAGCAACGGCAATATTAAAAAGCGATTTTTCCATCTGTTTCTTTTAAGTCAATCTTTATAGCTTTAAGAGTATTATTTTATCCATATTCACCAAAAAAATTATTTAAGAATATCTATGGATACTACAACAAAGCTCTACAAAATTATCGTTATTTTTGTCCTTTTTTTAATAGGTATTGTTATCTTTTTGGGTGTAGTACTCAAGATTATTATTCAAGAGCGCCATCTGCCTCGCCTCTACATTGAAGAGAAGAATAGAGCAATAAGGGGCTCCATTATTACGCAAGATGGTTATCAGGTCTCTTACGCCAATAAACTTTATAAAGTAGAGG
The DNA here is from genome assembly GCA_015494595.1 of Nitratiruptor sp. Lineage (GTDB taxonomy): Bacteria > Campylobacterota > Campylobacteria > Campylobacterales > Nitratiruptoraceae > Nitratiruptor. The sequence goes on along the minus strand of WGAX01000065.1, from coordinate 3,617 downwards.
TCAATACGCGCTGTATTGATCCGCAAAAAAAAGAGCTTTTTATTAATCTCTTCTCTATTTATAGTGGTATACCAAAGAGTGTCGTTCGTAAAGCTTTACGCAGAAGAGGATATGTAACGATCTCTTATGCCATTGATACAAAAACTGCTTATCAGCTTAAAATCCTCTCACGAAAACTGGATGCACTCAATGTCTTTATTCCCTATAAAGTCGGTAAAAAGCGCTATATTAAACAGGGCTTGACTATCTTAGAGAGCGGAGAGACAAGAATTTTTCCTTATGGAGATACTCTCACACCTGTGGTAGGATATGTAGGCAAGATTGAAGATGATGGATATACGCGTATTCAAGGAATTAAGGGGTTGGAGAAATTTTATGAGCATATTGTTGAGCCAAAACAAGATGGTATTATTCGTGGGAAACGCGATATAGGAAATAATATTATTTTTAATAAAGAGGCTTTCATTAGGCAGCGGGTGGATGGTTTTAATCTCCATCTTAATATCAATATCTTTTTGCAAAAGAATATTGAGAGACTGTTAGATACACATAAATTTGATTTGGGAGCTAAAGAGATAATAGCAGCGGTAATGGATGCTGCAACGGGAAAAATTTTGGCAATGGCTTCTTCTAATCGCTACCATCCCAAAAGAATTAGAAGAGAAGATTATGCAGCTCTCAATCCCAAATTTACAGAGTACCCTTTTGAGCCAGGCTCAGTGATGAAGCCAATCACTTTTGCTCTCTTGTTAGAAAATCATCTTGTTAATCTTTTTGATATAGTGCGCGGATATAATGGGAAGATGAGGCTTGGGAAAGGGTATATTACCGATGAGCATGGATTTGATTGGATTAGTGCTGAAAATGTTATAGTCTACTCTAGCAATATTGGGATGGCACAGCTTGCACAAAGGCTCAATGCTATGCAATTTTATGATGGGCTTAGGCGCTTTGGCTTTGGACAAAGAACAGGTATAGACCTTCCTTATGAGAAGAAGGGAAAACTTCTACCAGAGTATAAATTTGAGAGTAAAGTGTATAAAGCTACTGTAGGGTATGGATATGGTATTAGTGTAACATTTGTGCAGCTTTTGCAAGCCTTCAATATATTTAATAATGATGGATATAGAGTACTACCGCATATAGCAGAATTTTATACGCTTCCCAATAATAAGCGAATCTTTTTTGATTACAAAAAGCGTATAAAAGTGCTCTCTTCCGATACGGTGGCCACAATGTACAATATTTTAAAAAAGGTTGTGCAAAAGGGTACGGGAACCGTTGCAAAAATATCTGGTTTAGAAATTGGGGGAAAGACGGGAACTGCACATATCTCTAAACGGGGAAGTTATGTCAAATCCTATATTAGCTCCTTTTTTGGTTTTGCCAATGATACCAAACATCGCTACACCATTGGTGTAACTGTTTTTGAGCCAACAACAAAGCATTTTGCTTCCCAAACTGCAGTGCCTGTATTTCGCAATATTGTATTGGAGTTGATAAATGAGGGATTTTTAAATCCCAATGAGCAGGAGTAATATTTGCTAAAATATCAAAAAAGAAGATGAGGAAAACTATGGATATTAGAAAAACTTTTTTAGATTTTTTTCACTCCAAAGGGCATAAAGTCTATCCTAGTGCACCGCTGGTACCAGATGATCCTACGCTTTTGTTTACCAATGCTGGGATGGTGCCTTTTAAAAAGATTTTTACTGGGGAAATTGATGCGCCTGTACCAAGAGCTACCAGCTGTCAGACCTGTATCAGGGCTGGAGGCAAGCATAACGATTTGGAAAATGTAGGTTATACTGCAAGACACCACACATTTTTTGAGATGCTTGGCAACTTTAGCTTTGGTGACTATTTTAAAGAGGAAGCTATCTCTTATGCTTGGGAGTTTGTGACTGAGGTTTTGGAGTTGCCAATAGAAAGACTCTGGGTAACAGTGCATGAAAGCGATGATGAGGCAGCAAAAATTTGGCAAAAGTATGTGAGCAAGGATCGCATTAAGCGCTTTGGGGATAAAGATAACTTTTGGCAGATGGGCGATACGGGACCTTGCGGACCTTGTAGTGAGATCTTTTACGATCAAGGAGCCAAGCACTTCAGTGGTCCAGAGGATTATTTGGGAGGCGATGGTGATCGGTTTTTAGAGATCTGGAATCTTGTATTTATGCAGTATGAGCGCAATGAAGCAGGTGAGCTTTTGCCTTTGCCAAAGCCAAGTATCGATACGGGGATGGGGCTAGAGCGTATAACCGCTATCAAAGAGGGGGTGCTCAGCAACTATGATAGCTCTTTGTTTATGCCCCTTATCAATGCAATCAGTGAGATTGTGCAAAAAGAGTATAGGTATGAGGAGGGGGCTAGCTTTAGAGTTATTGCCGATCACATTAGAAGCGTAACTTTTTTGCTTGCGCAAGGGGTGATGTTTGCCAATGAGGGGCGGGGTTATGTATTACGCCGCATCCTTAGAAGAGGTGTGCGCCACGGCTATCTTTTGGGACTCAAAGAGCCATTTATGTATAGATTGGCTAAAAATGTAGCTGAGCTTATGGGTAGCCATTATGAGTATCTTAATGAGAAGCTTCTAACAGTGCAGGAGCAGATAAAGGCTGAAGAGGAGCGCTTTTTTCAAACGATTGAGGCTGGAATGCGCCTTTTTGAAGAGGAGCTTGCTAGAACAAAAGATATTTTTAGCGGTGAAGTAGCCTTTAAGCTCTATGATACCTATGGATTTCCTTTGGATCTTACTGAAGATATGCTACGAGAAAAGGGGCTAAGACTTGATAAGGAGGGATATGAGCGCAAAATGCAAGAGCAGCGCCAGCGTGCCAAAGCTGCTTGGAAAGGTAGTGGTGATCGGGCAATTGAGGGAGATTTCAAAGAGCTTGTAGGGCTAAAAAACGAGTTTGTAGGGTATGAGAGATTAGAGGCTAAAACGATTATTTTAGCCCTTTTGGATGAGAATTTTAAAAGAGTTGAGAGCTTGCAGCCCGGACAAAAGGGCTGGGTACTATTGGAAGAGAGCCCATTTTATGCAGAGGGTGGCGGTCAAGTAGGTGATAGGGGAGAGATTCGCCTCTATGAATCGGATAAAATCGCTAATGTCCTTGATACCAAGAAATTTTTCGATCTCAATTTGAGTCTCATTGAAGCTATTAAAGAGGTGAAAGCAGATGAGGCTGTAGAAGCGATTGTGGATAAATCGAGACGAGAAATTGCCAAACACCACTCAGCTACCCACCTTTTGCATAGTGCTTTGCGAAAGATTTTGGGTGAGCATGTGACACAGCAAGGAAGCTTGGTAGAGGCAAATAGGCTGCGCTTTGATTTTTCCCATCCAAAGCCTCTAAGTGCCAATGAGATTGAGAGGGTGGAGAGTTTTGTTAATGAGGTTATAGCCCAAGGCATTGCATCAAGCGTAGAAGAGATGCCAATAGAAAAGGCCAAAGAAAAAGGCGCTATGGCGCTCTTTGGTGAGAAGTATGGAGAGAGAGTAAGGGTTGTAGAGTTTGGCGATGTGAGCATTGAGCTGTGTGGAGGCACACATGTCAAAAATACAGCTGAGATTGGCAGCTTTTTTATTACTAAAGAGTCAGGTGTTAGTAGTGGAG
>WGAX01000064.1 GCA_015494595.1 Nitratiruptor sp. | reverse complement strand
TAAAAAGTGCTCTACCTTGAGCTCAGCACCTAAGCTTCTTAGCTGCTGCGATACAAACTCACCAAGGGACTCAAAAATGCTATAGGCTAAAAGAGTGCTTTTGGCTTCAGCCAAGCGAAAGCTCATAAGCGATGCATAGAAGGCCTCATAGCTAAACCTATCCTCCTGTATTCTACAATCCACACTCACGCCGCTTTTGCCCCCATAACGCATCCCAATGAGTCTCAGCTCTTCATACCCGCCATCAACGCCAATAATCCTGGCTGCTCTTTGCCAAAAATCGCCGCTTTCAATCTGCACATTAAAATGAAGCAAAAAGTTTTGTATGAGTTTATCTGATCCCTTTCGCAGCTTTGCAATTGCTTGCTCCAAGTTTTTTGGGATTTGTCCAAAATCAAAAACAAGTCTCCAACCCTTATCATCAAAGTAATAAAACTGCTTTTGTTTACCAAAGTAAAAACCTAGCATCTTGCCTTCAATCCCATGCTCTTTTGCCACGCTTGCCAAAGCCGCTTGGGCAAGATTGGCTCTTTTTATATTGCTATGCTCAATATTATCTTCAAACGCTACCACCTCACTGCAGACAATCTCTTCAAAGCTATCTTTTTTATCCAAGATACCCTCATAAAGCACATACTCACCCTCTACTACGCAGCGCCCGCTTGCAAGAGGTTTTGGCAGCAAGGCCCGCTCTCCCTCAAAAACTCTATGGCGCTTGATTTGCAAAAGCCTCAAGGGAGTATACCTTTTGGGCTCAAGCAGATAATCCATCACCAAATCTGCTTCACTGCTCTCTTCATAAAATAGAAACGCTTCATCTTGTAAAAGGCTAATAAGCAAAAAGCTAAAGCCATCATCAAACGCCGTCACTCTTGCAATGTCGCCAATTTGTTTTTTAAGCTCACTGCTAGCAACCGTTGCAAAGATCTGGGGACGCTCTATACTAAAAAGAGCGCTTTTTTCTTGATTTAAGAGCAAAAGTTTTGGTAGCGCCAAAGCGACATTTGCAATAAGTAGCTTCGCATCCCTAAATGGCCTAAGGCTATAGCTTCTATATCCATCATGGTGCTTGATAGCCACCTTCTTGCCATCCTTTAGGGCATTTGCTAGGATAGCAAATGCCTCTTTAAACTCACTGCTCTCATTTACCCAAAACTCTCTTCTTTTATCTCTTATAACTATTGGCACATTGCACTTGCTGCAGCTAATGAGGGGATAATCTTTGAAATAGGAGTTTTTAACTTGCTCCGTTTGGCATTCGTTGCAAGGCTTAAATGCACTAAATAGCGAATTTTGCCTGCTATAAGGAAACTGAGCAAAGGCTGCCTGGTTGGAGCATGTGGCACAGCTTGTAAAGGGATAAAAATAGCGCCGAGAAGTTGGATCTAGCATCTCCTTAATGCATCTAGGACACACTCCCAAGCTATAGGGCATAAGCTTAGCTTCATCTCCTCTAGCCTCAGCTACTACCTCAGCCCCTTTGAAAAACAAAGAGTTATAAAGCTCTTCTTCTAAAATCTTGCTAGCCTCTACGATATCATCTACCTCAATATAGACATCCCTGTCTTGCGTAACTTTTGCTTTTAACTTATGCGTAGCCAAGATCCTCTTTGCCCTTTGGGCTAAGTAGGTGTTGTGAGAATCAAAGATTAGCTTCAATACCATTTGCAAACTTCATTGTAGGATTGTTGTAGTGGTGCAAAATCTCTTCTAAGGAGATCTCTTTTTTTGGCTTGGCTGCGATATTTTCTTTTTGAAGCTGGGTTATGACGGTTTGGATGAGATGGTGAAAATTTTTCTTTATAGTAGGAGTCAAATCAATTTTTACACTCTCAATATCCTCTGGCACGATGCCAATGACGCTCACATCTGCATGTTTTGGCAAAAGGGAGCAAATTTCTAACATCTCCACTACCTCTACCTCATGAGCAGTGTTGCGGTATTTACCAAGTCCAAGTAGCGCATCCGCTGGAAGGTTGTATATACTGCCGGGAGTATCATCGATGGAAACTGTATCGATGATAATCACCCTATCAAATTCTTGGTAGTAGTTCATCAGTTTAAATCCCAATGTCCCCCCATCTACTATGTCTATTGAGGGAGTAAAGGAGTAGTTTTGCTCCAAAAAGGATGCAGCATACACCCCTACTCCCTCATCACAAAAAAGCACGTTGCCAATGCCAATGACTGCAATTTTCATCTATTAACTCTTTTTAAATTTATAACCGCCAAAGACAATTGCAATATCTCCCTCTCTCCAAAAGATAGTTCTCCAAACCACATAGTAGATGTGAAACATTACCCAAACAATAATATAATACATCGTCATATGGTGCACGTAGCGCACATCCATTTTAGTCCCACCACACACAGGCACAGTCCAATCTGTTGCAAAGTGCAAAAGCGCCGGCCACCACTTGCCAATGCTGCTCATCCCAGACTCTAGCCCGTGCACGTAAAGTTGCAGTCCTGTAAGCAGCATCCAAGCTAAGAGGAGATGAAAAATCGTAAAATAGACCACATGAAAACTATCCTCATGGGAGCTGTCAAACTTTTTGACTCTATTGAGCGTGATAAGATTGACAAGTACAGCAAAAAACTCTTTGAGGTTTTTAGCAGTTGGAATGAGCTTTTTAATAGGCCTATCAAAACGGCTAAAAAAATAGAGATATGCTATCACTATTGAGCTTACATCAAAGATGATTGCAGCATAAAAATGCACCCATCTATTCCAAGCCATCACATATTTACTCACTGCTGGCTCACTAATGAATGTTTGATAGTATGGATGCCCGATATAAAGCCCTGTAATTACGGCAGCTACCATACAGATAGCCACCACCCAGTGGTTAAGACGCATAAAAAGCGTCATTCTTTTAATTGGTTTATACTTCATAACCTCCTCCTAAATCGCGCATGAGGTGTTAACTTTAAACTCTCCTAGGCTTTTGCCCTTGGTATCAACAATGTGCACAGCACATGCAATACATGGATCAAAACTATGGATCGTGCGCAAAATCTCTAATGGCTCTTGGGGTTTTGCTACTTTTGTGCCAATGAGGCTTGCTTCATACGCTCCCATGCGGTTTTTGTAATCTCTTGGCGCTGCATTCCAGGTTGAAGGCACTACTGCTTGGTAATTTTCTACTTTACCGTCTTTGATTTTTACCCAGTGTCCAAGCGCTCCTCTTGGAGCCTCTTCAAGCCCATAACCTTGAGCATCTTTGCTCACATAATCAAAGTCAAATTCAGTCCAAGTTGAGAGATCTCCAGCAGCCACGTTGCTAGCTAGCTCATCTACCCAATCAAGCATAATATCTGCCATGATTTCTGTCTCAATCGCTCTTGCTGCTGTTCTTCCAACAGTTGAGAAGAGCACTTTTGCTGGCAGTTTGCCATTCATAAGAAATTTGCCCACATACTCTTTGATGCGCTTATCCCCTTTTGCATAGCCTACTACCATCCTAGCAAGTGGCCCTACTTCCATACGCTCATCATCATAAATTGGCGATTTGATCCAGGAGTATTTGCCTTTTGTATCCAAGTACGCTATGCCATTTTCCTTTTTGCCAAATCCAGTGTATTCAGGCTCAGTCTTGCCATCAAATGGATGCAAAGGCTTATCGCCCTTATACCATGAGTGCGTCACATCCTCTGCGACTTTACTTGGATCAAAATCGTAAGCCTTACTTAAATCGCCATTTAATACCACGCCACTTGGGAAAAGCAGAGCAGATTTGTAAAATCCATTATCTTGCAATCTAAAGCCACCATACACTAGATAGTTTTTAAGACCTGCTCCCGTGCCATCAAGAGCTTCATCTGCATACATCGTGCCAGCCATATATACGTCTGGCAAATACGCACCCTTGATAAATCGCCTAAAGCCTTTGAGCAGATCTTTAAATAGGGCAATTCTTGATGGGTTTTGAATATCTTGTACACACGTTACTCCCCCAACCACGATGCTTTGCGGATGCGGGTTCTTGCCACCAAAAATTGCCATCATCTTAGCCGCATCCCTTTGCAGATCAAGAGCTTGCAGATAGTGCGTCACTGCTAAGAGGTTTTGCTCTGGAGTTAGTTTATAGTGCGGATTGCCCCAATATGCGTTGCCAAAGATGCCAAGGCGCCCTTGCTTGACAAACTTTTTGAGTCTCTCTTGCACTTCACTAAATTTTGCAGCGTCTGCTACATATGGCCTCTCACCTGCAACTTTAGCCCATTTGTTGGCTTCATCGACGGTTTTGTTTGGATCAGCCTCCAAAGCTTTGGTAATATCTACCCAATCAAGTGCATGCAGATGGTAAAAGTGCACTACATGGTCATGCACATAAAGTGAGCCTTGGATAAGGTTTCTAACAAGCCTTGCGTTTTTTGGAATAGTCACGCCAAAAGCGTGCTCTACTGCCTCAATGCTTCTTTGGTAGTGCGTTCCCGTGCACACCCCACAGATTCGCATCGCCAAAAGCCCGCAATCTCTTGGATCTCTACCCTTTAAAATCTCTTCAATACCTCTAAACATTGTTGAAGAGCTATAGGCATCTACGATGGTATTATTCTCATCAATGATTGCTTCAATCCTCAAATGCCCCTCAATTCGCGTAATTGGATCTACTACTATATGCTTTTTGCTCATTTGTCATCTCCTTCTTTTTTGCCAGCTACTGCGCTTGCTGCTGCATGTATCGCTATACCCACGCCTGCTGCTGTAAGCAATCCCAAACCAAACTCATCCACACTCTTTTCTACGCCACCACCTGGAGCCATTTTGATATTGGCATCAGCCATCGGTCTTTCATAAGCATATTTGTCCCAAAAACCTGGTTCACTGCAGCCAATACACCCATGTCCAGAGCCAATCGGCCAGTTTACCGATTCATTGTAGCGAACTATTGAGCAGTTATTAAATGTCATTGGACCTTTACAGCCCATTTTGTAGAGGCAGAAGTTATTTTGTGCCCCCTCATCGCCCCACTCCTCTACAAACTCACCTGCATCAAAGTGAGCTCTTCTTTCGCAGTTATCATGGATCCTATAGCCAAAAGCAAATTTTGGACGAAGCAGTGAGTCAAGCTCTGGGATCTGGCCTGTAAGCACGAAGTGCAAGATGACGCCCACCATATTGGCTGGGTTTGCAGGACATGCTGGAATATTGATAATTGGTTTGTCATTGATCACATCCATAACGCCTACTGCTCCTGTAGGATTTGGGTTTGCTGCTGGCACGCCTCCAAATGTAGCGCATGTACCAACTGCAACAATTGCCGCAGCCTTGCTAGCTATTCTTTTGAGATGCTCTTCAAATGTCTCTCCACTTGCACCTATCGTGCACCACTCTTTGCCTCTTCCAACAGGAATTGATCCCTCTACAAATAGCAGGTATTTGCCTGCAAAGTGTTCCATAGCATCCTCTAGCTGCTTTTCAGCTTGATGGCCGGCAGCTGCCATTAGGGTTTCGTGAAATTCAAGTGAGATGATTTCTAAAATAATCTCATCAATTTTTGGTCCATCGCTTCTAAGAAGCGCCTCTGAATTGCCCGCACAATCTTGCAGCTCTATCCAAATTACCGGTACTCTATTCATAAGCTCGGCAGCCTCAGCTACAAGTGGCGTAAAGGAGCTTGGCAGCATCAGCATTGCAGTGACTGCACTAGCCCACTTCAAAAAATCGCGCCTACTCACTCCCTCATCTTCCAGGACCTCTTTGATAGAGATTTTGGTAAATGCTGGCATCTTGGCAAGCTCATCTAGTCTAGCCCGACACCTTTTGTAGAGCTCTTGGTAATACTTTTCACCTTTATTGGTATCTACCCTTGCACTCTTGGCGGTAAAGAGTGCTCGCAAGTTTTCTCTATTCACTTTTGGCTCCTTATTTAAATGAATACTCATTCAAGTATTTTAATGATTTTTTCTTATCTGGGTATTAAAAAATGTTGAATAGGATGCTTTTCTTCTATCGTTTTGGAACTAATGGGTAGTACAAACAGAGCAGATATCGAAAGAGCGAAAGACTAAATTGGCTTTTTCTCTATCCCTTAGCCCAATGATAGCCTTTTGCAAAAGAGAAGGGTTTTCTTTTGTGCCGTTGGAGAGATTCCACTGCGTTGGAGTGATGATGGAGTAGTTAGCGATTTTGCTATTTTTAATTGCTACTTTATGTATCAATGAGCCTCGTGCTGCCTCTATACTCACATACCCCATTCCATCCACTACCTTGCAAGGAATATATGAAGGCTCATTGAGGTCTATTTGATCTAAATGCTCTGCAATTATTTGCAATAATAGCTTTGCTTCATAAATCCTAGCAAATATTCTAGTAGTAATGCTATCTTTGTAGCGCCTATGAAGCCTCTTGATAAAAGGAAGATCCATCTGCATCATGCGTGCAAGCGGTCCTGTTTCATAAAACTTGCCCCTATAGAGTACTCCCTTAGCATAGCTTCCTTCAAAAGCCCTCTCTTGCACAAAGCGCAAGGAAGTTTTGCGCCTCTTTCCATGCAAAATCTTGACGTTTTTTACTACACTATCTTCTGATAGCGTTATGAAGCGATCAAGGCTTTTGCCAATTTGAAGCAAATTTTTACTCTTTAAGGCCTCAAAAAGCTTGGCTAGATCCTTTGAGAGCTGCTTTTCATCAAACTCGCCCAAAAGATCAAAAAGTATCTCCTCTATCTCTTGCACTATCGCTTTAGCCTGCAAAAGTTCAACATGCGTTATATCGCAAGTCACCCCTCCAGCAATGGCGTAAGAGGAGTGGGGGGATTGGCCTGCAAAAAGGGCAATGAGGCGATTTGCTAACACAATTGCTTGATGAACTTTGCGAAAATCGTAAGGAATGTGCAGTTGCGCAAAAATCACCAAATAGAACCATTTGATATGGTTTTGAATAATCTCAGCAAAACGGGTAATCTCACGAATAATTTTGGCTTTCTTGCTAATTTTGCATCCAAATGCTCTCTCAAGCGCCATTGCTGCAGCTTGCAGGTGCGCATGCCCGCAAATCCCACACACCCTTGGAGCTATCACCAAGGCATCCAGCGCAGCCCTTCCTTGCAAGATTTCCTCAATCCCTCTATAGTGAGGAAATCTCACAACTACATCCTTAATCTCACCGCTAACAAAACTATACTCAACCTCTGCTTCACCCTCAATCTTTTCTAAAATCTCAATCATCTATCAGCCTCTTTGAGAGTCTCTCAATCCTAAAACTTTTTGCAACTCCCGTAAGCGTCAAATATGCTCTCTTTGGCACGCCAAGAGGCATTTTGGCCGGGATTGACATAAAGGTTTTGGTCTGAAACAGATCTCTTTGAATAAAATCAGGCTCCGTGCAGCCAAAGCAAGGAGTGCCAACGCGGGTTTTTGACGCTACCTCATTCCACAAAATCTTGTTACAACTACCATGGGTATAGGGAGCTTGACAACCCTGCTCATAAAATAGACACCCCTCTTTAAGCCCAAAACTTTTGGCATCCACTTTCCACTCAAAATACTCATTTCTTGTACATCCAGCGTGCACCGTATAGGCAAAAAGCTCTTTTGGGCGAAAATAGTCATCTAAATGGGGCTTTTGGTAGATTAGCGCATAAGCAATCCACTCTGGATGTGCGGGACAGCCGGGGATATTGATGGTTTTATCTTTAAATTTTTCAAAGTAATGGCTTTTTTCTTCTTTAGCAAACAACACCCCGCAAATCTCTTTGTCATACTCTTTGAATATCCCTCCATACACAGCGCAGCTGCCAACAGCAATGATTCTTTTAGCTTTGCTAGCAAGCTCTAAAAAGAGCTTTTCAAACTCCACTCCCCCACGCTGCCAGTCTCTTTTGATTCCACCCTCTACAATCAAAATGTCAAAATTTTGCTCTAAAGCCTTGCTAAAACTAAGGGATTCCAGCAAAGGATGGTAGATAAACTCAATATTTTTTAAAAGCGCTGGCAGAGTGGAGAGATTGACAAAAGAGTGGCTATTGCCGTTGCAGGTGATACCTTGTAACCAAAAGACTCTATCCATTTTTGAGCGCCAAGTAGATATTTTGGCTAATATCCTCTATGTAATACTCTATATCGTTAGGAAGCATCCCCTCCCCCATCAAAAATACCATCCCGCCAAGATAGCCCATAAAGAGCCCAAAAGCACTAAAAAAGTCCTGATCCCTTAGTTCCCCGCTTCTTACGCCCTCTTCAAAAAAGATCATAATTTCTGTCACAAATGGGCTTACGCATATCATTCCCTCACACCCCTCTTTAAACACTTCTCTGTGCGAGAGGTAGATGCGCAAAAAATATTCAATCAGCTCCGGGCGCTCTTTTGCCGTATAAAAATAAAACTGAACAATTTTTTTGATCTTTTCTTTGGCGCTTATTGGCTGTAGATTAATTTTTCGAATTTCATTGCCAAGAAGCTTAGAAATATAAAGAATAAGCTCTTTTGCCAAAGCCTCTTTGGAGCTAAAGTAGTTGTAGAGATTACCTACGCTCATATGTAATGATTTTGCGATATCTGCAATAGTTACCTCAAAAAATCCCTCTTTGCTAAAGAGCCTCAAAGCCTCATCCATAATTTGGCGTTTTCGCTCCTCTTTGCTGCGTCTAGCCAAAATTCTCCTTTTGTAAATGTTATAATGATTATAACAAAAAGGAGCATGCATGAAGATACTTTTTGCGCCAAGTGAAGCTAAGCGTATGGGCGGAAATGAGCAAAGTGCGAAGTTTTGTTTCGAAATTGATCGCGAAGAAATTTTGCAAAAGTACGACGAGCTTGTAAAAAGTGGGAATGAAGATATACTTCGTAAACTTTTTGGCACCAAAGAGCGCTATGAAATAGATATTTTCGCCTCATCTACCATGAAAGCAGTGCGAAGATACGCGGGAGTAGCCTATGAGTATCTTGGATATGACACTTTGCACTTTTTAGCCCAGGAGTTCATCGATAACCACCTCATTATCTTTTCCAATCTCTTTGGGCCTCTGTGCGCTAGCGATCTCATACCCTTTTACAAACTCAAGCAGGGTGCAAGCGAGGGCGACATAAAGCCAGAAAAGTATTACAATGAGCGCTGCAAGGATCTCTTGAGAGATGAAGAGATTTTGGATTTGAGAGCCGGGTATTACGAGAAATTCTATAAGCCAAAATTTTGTATCAAAATGAAGTTTGTCAAAGGCGGTAAGGTAGTCAGCCACTGGGCAAAAGCCTATCGCGGTATAGTATTGCGACAAATCGCAGAAAATCAAATCGACAGCTTCACAAAGCTTAGAGATTTCGCATTCGAAGGGCTTGAACTCATTGAAATCCAGAGCAAGAAAAACGAAGAGATCTGGGTATTTAACATCAAGGAAAAATAGTATGTGCCTCATTATTGCTACAATCTTTTTAGTACTATCTATCCAAGCTTTTATGGAGAATGATATGAGAGCGTTTTGGCTCTATGGGGCGATTGCGCTATTTTTCTATCTGCTTATGATCCTCAATATCCGAAGAGTTTGGAAAAAGCGGCATGGAGGAGTTTCAGAATAAGCGTGGGGATGGGAGCGCTTGCTATCTCATCTCTGCTTAGCCAAACAAACTCCCCTTCTGCTTCTTCTACATAGAGATAGGCATCGATATTGTATTTGGTGTAATTGTGCTTGGTATGGGCGATAGGCTGCGTGGTAGGCTCAATCTTTGGCAAAAGCAGCATCCCTTGATACATCGAACCTTCGGAGGGGACGAAGGC
>WGAX01000063.1 GCA_015494595.1 Nitratiruptor sp. | reverse complement strand
GATAAAAATGGAGAGGTTGTCTATAAGCAACTAGTTCCAGAAATTACTGAAGAGCCAAACTACGAAGAGGCTTTGGAAGCAGCAAAAAAAGCAGCAGCGGCGTAATGCCCGCTGCTATATAGGGGGAGGGGAAACCCCTATAAAATAATAATTTCCTCTTCTAGGTGTATTCCATATTTTGCTAATACTCTCTCTTTTGCTTCATTGATTAGAATCATTGCCTCTTCATAAGTGCCTCCACCAAGATTGACTAAAAAGTTTGCGTGGGTGTTGCTTATTGCCATATTACCGACTCTTTTGCCCTTAAGTCCTACCGCTTCAATGAGGCGCCCCGCAAAATCGCCCGGAGGGTTTTTGAAGATGCTGCCTGCACTGGGGGCTTTTGGCTGGTTGGTGCGAAGTTGTAGAAGTTTTTGCAAAAGTTCGCTATCGAAACCTCTTTGAAGCCTAAATCCCGCTTCATAGACGATGCTATCGATCTTGCTTGTGCGATATGCAAGTCCCAGTTTACTTGCAGGGATTTTGCCTGTATATGTGCGCACCCAAAGCAAAATGTCTTTTATCTCATACTCTTTTACGCCTGCATTCATCTTCACTGCCCCACCGATGGTGCCGGGGAGTTTGGACAAAAACTCGAATCCCGCTAGATCGTGGCGCTTTGCAAAGCTTACCACCTTGCCGGTGGGTGTGCGTGCTCCAATAACAAGCTCATCCTCTTTGATACAGATATAGTCAAAATTTTTACTAAGGATTGCTAGAGGTGGAGGAGAGGGGGAGAGAAGCAGGTTATTAGCACCCCCTATAAGAAAAAGATCCTCATAGCTTGGATCAATACTCTTTATCACTTCTACTGCTATTTTAGGACCAATTTTAATAGAGGAGTAGCGAGAAAAGTCGATAATTTTTTTCATTGGTTGCGAAGCTCTTCATATTCAAGTGGGATAAGAAAATCTTTGGCTTTAATTGGACAGTCATAAAAGCCATATTCAAAACCAATCGCAAAAAGCCTATCAAGAGCTTGTAGCTGTTTTTCATTCATAGTGATGGAGTCCTCATTGGCATAGAGGTTAAGATACTTTTGCAATTTTTCATCCTCGATACGAACCAGATTTCTCTCAAGTAGCATCTTTGAGAGTAGAGCTTTATGCTCATTAGCTACTTTTACAGCTTTTGTAAGCATCTTTTCTAGGGTAATTGCTTTGTTGAGAGGTATGGAGCGTCTTAGTGCCATTCCTCCTAAAGGCAGAGGCAGCTCCTCTTGGGCTAACTCTATCCAAATATCCCAAAGCTCTCTTTCTACTTCAAGCTCTTGGCTAAAATCTAAAATTGATTCGTGGATCAAAACCCCAGCATCCACCTTGCCTTCAATGACTGCCTTTTCAATTTCTAAAAAATTCATATAGACTACTCTTGCCTCGGGATAGGCGATGCGAAAGAGCATGGCATTGGTAGTATGGGCGCCGCTAAGAGCTACTTTGAAGTTTCTTTTGAGTCTTTTGCCCTTTTTTTTGATAAGTTTTGGTCCATACCCTTCCCCAAAACTTACAGCCGTGCGCAGCAGTGCGTACTCATTGCGGATTTTGGGATAGAGAGCAAAACTAATAGCACTAATATCGTAGCTGTTTTGCAGGGCTTCTTGATTGAGTGTTTCAATATCTAGGGCTACATTTGTAAGTTTAATAGTAGGAACGCTTACCCACCCAAAGGCAATAGCATAAAACATAAATATATCATCTGCATCAGGAGAGTGGGCAACAGTATAGATTGACATCAAAAACCTTTGATTTTTAATTGTTGATTGTTGGCATTATTTTTATATATATTTTACTTAAAAAAAGCTAAAATACTATAAATTTTTTATAAGAGGTGATAATGGATCCTAATAAACAAAAAGCTCTCGATCTTGCGATCAAGCAGATTGATAAAGCTTTTGGAAAAGGTGCATTGGTTAAACTTGGAGAGAAGAAGATTGAGCCAATTGCATCTATTAGTACAGGCTCTTTAGGCTTGGATTTAGCCCTTGGTATTGGTGGAGTACCAAAGGGTAGAATCATTGAGATCTATGGACCAGAGAGCTCAGGAAAGACTACATTGGCTTTGCAAATTATTGCAGAAGCCCAAAAGCAAGGGGGAGTGGCAGCTTTTATTGATGCAGAGCATGCTTTGGATGTCTTTTATGCTAAGAATTTAGGTGTGGATGTAGAGAATCTCTTGGTAAGCCAGCCAGATTTTGGAGAGCAGGCTCTCGATATTGTAGAGACTATCGCTAGAAGTGGAGCGGTGGATGTAGTGGTTATAGACTCCGTTGCAGCTCTTACGCCAAAGGCTGAGATTGAGGGTGAGATGGGCGATAGCCATATGGGCTTGCAGGCTAGACTTATGAGCCAGGCTTTGCGCAAGCTCACAGGCGTTTTGCACAAGATGAATACCACTGTAATTTTTATTAACCAGATACGGATGAAGATTGGTCAAATGGGATATGGCACGCCAGAAACTACAACCGGTGGTAATGCTTTGAAGTTTTATGCTTCTGTGCGTATTGATGTACGGCGCATTGCTACACTTAAACAAGGGGAAAACAATATCGGCAATAGAGTCAGAGCCAAAGTGGTGAAGAATAAAGTAGCTCCTCCCTTTAGGCAAGCAGAATTTGATATTATGTTTGGAGAGGGGATTAGCAAAGAGGGTGAGCTGATTGATTATGGTGTAAAACTTGATATTATTGATAAGAGTGGGAGCTGGTTTAGCTATAAAGATATTAAACTGGGACAGGGAAGAGAAAACGCTAAACTCTATCTCAAGGAGCATCCAGAAGTGGCAAAAGAGATTGAGAGCGAGATCAAGAAGGCTATGGGTATTGATGATAGCATTATGATAGTTCCAGAAAATGAGATGGTAGAAGAGTAAAGGAGAGTGAATGACATATATCGACAATATTGTAGCGCAAGAGGTTTTGGATAGTAGGGGTAATCCTACCGTAAAAGCAACAGTAATTTTGAGTGATGGTACAGTAGCAAGTGCAATCGTGCCAAGTGGGGCAAGCACCGGTAAAAGAGAGGCTTTGGAGCTAAGAGACGGGGATGAGCGCTATGGCGGCAAGGGAGTGCTTAAGGCTTGTGAAAATGTAGAGGTGGCAATTGCGGATGAGTTAGTAGGTCTTAGTCCATACAATCAAGCTGAGATTGATGCTATTATGAAAGAGCTAGATGGTACCAATAACTACTCCAAGCTTGGTGCAAATGCAGTGCTTGGCGTCTCTATGGCAGTAGCTAGAGCTGCAGCAAAGAGTCTTCATATGCCTTTGTATCGCTATCTTGGTGGTGCAAATGGTGTGGTAATGCCAACACCGATGCTCAACATTATCAATGGCGGTGCTCACGCTGATAATGATGTGGATCTGCAAGAGTATATGATTATGCCAATAGGTTTTGATGATTTCAAAGAGGCTCTTAGAGCTAGTAGTGAGATCTACCATACACTTAAAAAACTTCTTGCAAGCGAGGGGCATCCTACAGCGTTAGGGGATGAGGGAGGTTTTGCACCAAACTTTAAAAATAATGAAGAGCCTATTGAATATATCCTAAGAGCTATTGAAGAAGCGGGCTACAAGCCGGCTGAAGAGATTGCAATTGCACTCGATGCAGCAAGTAGTGAATTTTACAAAGATGGTAAGTATGAGCTTAAAGGCGATGGTAAAGTACTAAGCAGCGAGGAGCTAGCAGACTATTACGCTGGCTTGGTAGCAAAGTATCCAATTGTCTCTCTTGAAGATGGAATAGCAGAGGATGATTGGGATGGATGGAAGATTTTGACTGAGAAACTTGGCGATAAAATCCAGCTAGTTGGAGACGATCTTTTTGTTACTAACAAAGCAATTTTAGCAGAGGGTATTAAAAAGGGTGTTGCTAATGCTATTCTTATCAAGCCAAACCAGATAGGAAGCGTTACTGAGACGATGCAAACAGTAAGGCTTGCGCAAAGAAATAGCTACAACTGTGTTATGAGCCACAGAAGCGGTGAGAGCGAAGATGCATTTATTGCAGATTTTGCAGTGGCGCTCAATACTGCTCAAATTAAAACAGGTGCACCAGCAAGAGGGGAGAGAACGGCAAAATACAATAGACTTTTAGAGATTGAAAGAGATCTTATCTATCCAGAGTATATAGGAAGAGAGCTATTTGGCAGATAACTCACATAGACCTGAAGAGCTAGTTGACTCCTTAAAAAGGAGGGGGCAACTAGCTATTATCATACGATATATCACACTTATTGTTGTGGTTATACTTTTAGCTATCTATATAGGTAATCTCCTATTTGGTACCAATTCTTTGGAGGTGCTCTATAGATTGCATATTCAAGAGAAAAATTTAAGGCGTAGTATCAAATATTTAAAACGGGAAAATGCACATTTACAAAAAGAGTATTTTGAATTGAAGGAGATGGAGCCAGAATAGTATGGAAGAAAGGAGGTAAGTAGGCGCTTACATTGAAAAGGTGAGCTTTTTGAGCGCTGAAAAGAGTTGATGATCAAAAGAGTAGGAGTGCTACTTCTTTTTTGTAGCTGTTTGGTAATAGCAAGAATAGATCCCTTTTTTTTGCCTGAAGAGGAGGATAGTGGAGTCAACTCTTCTGCAATGCAGTCCATAAGCTCCTCTGTAAAGAAGATGCAAGCTTTAGCAAGCTCCTCCTCTGCTTCTATACTACATATTGATTATGGCTTTTTGAAGGTAGCCGTTTTTGATGATCATTTGGAGATTAAAAGCAAAGATAGACTTAAAAAGCACTTTTTGCTATCTCATCCAAAAAAGATTGTCTTCGATTTTTCTGCGAGAAGAGGATTCCCTACTAAAAAAAAGATTTTACACCATCCAAAATTTCCAAAACTTTTTTTAGGGGCTCACAAAACTTATTATCGTTTGGCAATATCTTATAAGGGTCGTTGTAAAAACAGGCTCAAAAAGCAAGGCTCTACCCTGGTTCTTTTTTGTGAATAAATTTGATAGCGACCATTACTACCAATACCTCAAGAATGCTTGCTAAAATAAATGCCATATACTCCTCTTCACTTAAAAATTTTGTATGGTATGCAATCGTACTAATAGCTACAAGGAGTGTAAGAGGCATTGCATGGGAGAGTGCAAAGAGTATGCGCTCAGAGAGAGATAGTATTTTGTAAAAGAGCATTGCTCCAATAATTCTAATAGCAATCATAATGAAAGTGATCACTATTGCACTAGAGATAATTCCCTCCATAAAGAGAGCTTGGAGTTTGAAGCTGCTACCTGTATAGATAAAAAAGATAGGTACCAAGAAGCCAAAACCAAAAGATGAGAGTTTATGGGGAAGGCTTCTTTTATGCTCAAAGAAAGTGGCTATGAAAATTCCTGCTATAAAAGCCCCAAACGCAACTTCTAAATGTAAATAGAGCATTAAAGAGATAAAAAGAAACAGCAGTGCCATAGAGAGTCGGATATCTTGCTCTTCGTTATCGATACGGGGCATAAGGGTCGTTTTGATCTCTGGATACCACCAAAAGAGGACTTGAAGTAGCTGAAAAATAGCCAAAACAGCTCCAAGAAAGAGGGTAAGTATAAGGATGTTGGTATAAAATTTACTTCCAAAACCAAATTCCAATCCCGCACTTAAGATTGTTAAAATAGCGATAGAGACTACCTCCCCAAGGGTTCCTATTGCCATAGAGAGATTGAGCCAAAGGCTGTTTTTGCCATACTCTTTGCGTAGAGTTGCAATAAGTCCCACTGAAATAAGAGGAAATATAGCAGCAAAAACCTCATCAAACCCAAAATAGTGTACAAAGGCAAGAGAGAGCAGATAGAGAGATATAATATAAAAAATTCCCCGTTGTAAAATCTTTTTGTCAATAGCTAAAATCTCTTTTAGATCCACCTCTAAACCTGCCAAAAACATCAGATACAAAAAGCCAAATTCTGCTACTAGCTCAAAAAGGGGATTGTGTTGCAAGAATCCTAAGGCACCAAGTAGAGTACCTAGCACAATCTCTACCACTGAAGTTGGAAGGCGTAGGAGTTTGGCAGTAAAAGGGGAAAGAAAGATAATTAAGGAGATCGTAACAATTATTGCTATGTCACTCATGGCAGCTTGAGGCTATTTCATATCCTAAATGTTCGAGTGTAGCAAGATCTTTGTCTGGGCGCTCCCCTTTTGTGGTAAGGTAGTCTCCAATCACTATAGCGTTTGCGCCAGCTTCCAATATTTTTGGCCAAGCATCACCAAAAACTAGCTCTCTGCCTCCTGCTACCATTATCATCGCATTGGGCATCATTGTCCTTGCTTCTTTGATAATCTCTAGTGCATCTTTTTGCGAGATTACTTTTGTTGGTAGGGGCAAGGCTGGATTTGGATGGTAAAAATTTATAGGCACACTCATAGGCTCAAGGGATGCAATCTGCTCTAACAGCTCCCTGCGTTGATCTTTGCTCTCTCCCATTCCAAAAATTCCGCCTGTACAAAGATTGAGTCCTGCCTCTTTAGCGTTGAGGCATGTTTGGTAGCGCTCATCCCAGCTGTGGGTGGAGCAGATGTGTGGGTAGAAACTTTTGGCACTTTCTAGATTATGATTGTAGTTTGTAATACCAGCCTCTTTGAGTGCTGCAAGCTCATCTACACTTGCAGTACCATTACACCCAATAAGAGAAATTTCTGGTACTGCTTCTTTCACCGCTTTGGCGGCTTCGCTCACATATTCTAAAATCTTGCTATCGATTCCCTTGCCAGCGGTGACTAAACAAAACCCCACAGCCTTTGCCTCTTTTGCTCTTTTTGCCTCTTGTATGATGCTCTCAATTGCTTTATATTTATATCTTGCAATGTCGGCTTTATATTTGGTGCTTTGTGTACAAAAGGCGCAATCTTCGTTGCATACGCCGCTACTAATATTACTTATAGCACATAGATATACTTTTTTCATTGCTCTATTAAACCCTTTTCTTTAGCTATCTGTTTTAATATTTCATACTCTTTACATAGTTCTATAAGTGTAAAGTTGTTTTTAGTAAAGACAATTTTTCTAAGAGAGATAGAGTCTTGATTGAGTAGCTCTACCCAAAATGTTGGAAAAATGTAAAGATCAAAACTATTTTCGTTTGGTTGGATACCGATAATAATATCTGATGTTTTTCTTGATTGTCTATATTTTTTTATATCCGATTTATAGCTCCTATCTACGCCGCCTCTTGTGCCTCCGGTAAATTTGAGATTTTTTTTGGCAGTTTTTACCTGAATGCGAATAATATGCTCTTTATCATTTTCTTCTCTTTTGGCAATAATGATGTCATAAGGAGAGAGTGGTAAATCTACTAAAGAGACATTTTGAAACTTTTTCATCAATATACCCACCACAATATGCTCGTGGGCGAAGCCATCAATAGATGCTTGCTTACCTTTTGCTTCTTTGTCCATACTATTTCCTCAATACAATGACCCAGTCTGTATTAATACGCTCTTCTCTTTTTACTTTAATAAAGTGTTTAATGATTTCAGAGCCAAAGTAGAGCTCTATACTAAATCCTACTCTTTGTGCAAGGGCTAAAAGATAGCGCCAACTCTCAAATAGCTCTCCTCGTATTCTATTATTGCCAATTGCTATAATATAGTATCCATTTGGCTTAAGAACTCTATAGATCTCTTGTAAATTTTTTTCCATATCTGCAAGGAATTTATAAGCGATATAAGCTCTTCTTTTATCTTTATAGTAGATTTTTTCTATTACGCTATCGGCAATATCTATACCGGTTCTTCTTAAGCTCTCATACTCTTTTTTGTAAACTGTTTCAGTTCCTATTTGAAGCTTTTTTAGCTCTAAAAGAGAATCTTTGGCTAAATCAAGCCAATAGATTTCAAGTTGATGTGTGCGTGGATAATCAACTGCATTCACATACGGTGGGGAAGTAAGGGCTAAATCTATAGAGCTATCTTCAAGTGCAATATTTTTGGCATCATACTCTATAATAGATGTTTGGTTGCTCTGTGCCTTTTTAGAAAATTCTATCATTCTATATTGATTTAAAAGAAGATTTTCTACAAATTTGACAAGCGCCATTGAAGGATAGATCTGTTTATGAAGCCTTTTACGCACCACTGTTCTTGTGCAGTTATCATCGGCGTTAGAAACATTGCGAATGATAGATGAAAAAGTAATGAGGAAGAAATCTTTTATATCATTTTGAAGATTTTCTATAATCACTTTTTTAATAAAGCTCAATTCATCAAGAATAAACGATGCAAACCAGTTATCACGGTAAGGAAAAGAGGGAATATACTCAACTGCTTGATTTGGTTTATACTCTTTAATTTTTTCTATTATGTAGTTGGTAGCAACTCTTAACTCATACTCATCCAAAGGGGTAGTTTTAACTTTAGCTAGCAGTTTTGCAAAGGGATCAATATCGACTCCAAAGGAGTCAAATCCTAAAAGCATTGCTTCAACATTGGTAGTAGCACTACCCATAAAGGGATCTAAAATTTTTGCCCCTTTTTGAGCATATCGTTGTATTAAAAATCGAGGAAGCTCAGGAAAAAATTTTGCTGGATATTTATGTAGACCGTGAGTATATCTGCTCTGCTCATAGCTGATAAAAAGAAATCTCTCTCCATTTATAATCTTTAAATCTGCTGGAATGTCTCCATCTACTCTTGTAATTTGCTCTTGAAATTCGTTTGTAATTGTAGAGATATTGATAAGCTTTTTAGTAGTTTTTCTTGATTTTGCTATTTTTTGTGAGGTTTTTTCAATAATTGAGTCAATAATTTCCATTTAACACCTTTGCTCTACTCTCCACTGCTCATTAAGCGGTTTATAAAGGTATTGTATTGTAAAGTTTTGCAAATCCAAAACCGCACACTCAATCATCGGTTTTTCTCTAGCGCATACCTCTCCGGGATTAAGATAGAGGCTTTTTGCTCTTTTGCACTCAAATTTATGCAGATGCCCATAGATGATAATGTTGCTATCTGGTGTAAGGTAGTAGGGCTCGTGCATCAGTTTAAAAGTAGTATTGCCAATTTTGAAGTAGTAGGGAGGCTTTTGTAAAATTACTCTTTTGGGCATAGATAAGCCTCTATCAGTATTGCCATAGACTGCAATAGTAGTAAGATTGAGACCATCAAGATAGTCCAAAACATCCTGCCCCATATCACCTGCGTGAATGAGGTAGGTAATCTGGTACTCTTGCAGCTTATCTATTACCTCTTTTGTATTTTTTAGATGGTTATGGGTATCTGAAATGATGCCGATCTTCATTGCTCTTCTCTATGTTTGCACTTAATACATTCATACACATCTTTGTTTCTATAGGTACGAGTAGCCATAAGATAGCCACACTCTGGGCATTTTTGATCTACTGGCTCAAATTTTGAGACAAAGGTGCATTTGGGATAGTTGCTACATCCATAAAATTTGCCTCGTCTGCTAAAACGCTCTACTATAACTCCTCCACACTCTGGACATTTGACATCCAGCTTTTTTGGCGGCTCCTTTTTGGCAAGGGGTTTAGTGTTTTTACATTTGGGATAGGCGCTGCAAGCTAAAAACTCCCCTTTTGGTCCTTGCTTAACAATCATTGGCGAGCCGCACTTTTCACACACCTCATCACTTACCTTTTTCTCAAGCTGCTCAGTGTATTTACACTGTGGAAAGGCACTGCAGGCAATAAACGCTCCAAATCTTCCTTTGCGTTTTACCAGCTCGCTGCCGCACTCTGGGCAGCTTCTACCAATTGGCTCAGCCATCTTATGGCTTTTGATCTCTTTTTTGCCCTTTTCTATAAGAGCAATGAATGGATCATAAAACTCTTTAAGCACCTTTTGCCAATCTTTTTTGGCATGGGCAATCTCATCTAGCTCCTCCTCCATTTTAGCAGTAAATGAGCTATCCACAATATCTGGGAAGTGCTTTTCTAAAACGTCTATAACTGTAAAGGCTATATCAGTTGGAATAAGCTGTTTTTTTTCTAGTTTCACATAGTCTCTAGCTTGCAAAAGTGCGATTGTCGGCGCATAGGTGGATGGGCGACCGATACCTAGTTGCTCAAGTGTTTTGATGAGACTTGCCTCTGAGTAGCGGCTTGGAGGCTCAGTGAAGTGCTGCTTTGCTTCAATGCTTGTAAGTGTTGCTTTTTGTTGCTCTTTGAGCTCTGGCAGAAGTTTATCTTTATCCTCATTGCCAAGCACTCTATAAAATCCGTCAAAAAGAAGCTTTCTGCCTGTGGCTTTAAATGTGGTGCTTGGGCTTTGAAAGTAGATAGTTTGCGTCTCAAAAATCGCATCACTCATCTGTGAGGCTAAAAAGCGCTTATAGATGAGGGTATAGAGTTTTAGCTCATCTGCATTTAGATACCCTTTTGCTACCTCTGGGGTGAAATCTAACATAGTAGGGCGTATCGCTTCGTGAGCTTCTTGGGCAGTTCTGTTTTTTGCCGTGTAGCTTTTGGGTTTGTCTGGCAGATACTCTTTGCCAAACTTTTGGGCAATAAGCTCTCTTGCTGCCTCTTGTGCCTCTTTGGCGATATTGAGGCTATCTGTTCGCATATAGGTAATAACACCGGTAATCCCTTGGGGGGTTTGGACTCCCTCATAGAGTTTTTGAGCTAGATTCATTGTCTTTTTGGGGCTAAAGCCAAGCTGGCTGGAAGCAGTCTGCTGCAATGTAGAGGTCATAAAAGGGGCGGGGGATTTGCTTATACGCCTCTTTTTTTCAATTTTTGCTACTACAAACTCCTCATTTTTGGCCTTGTGCACAATCTCTTGAGCCATTTTCTCATTTTTAATATCAAGTTTATCCAGCTTTTTACCCTCATAGGCATAGATTGAAGCAGGTATTTGCTCATTGAAAACTGCCTCAATACTCCAGTACTCTTGTGGCTTAAAGGCTTTGATTTCGCGCTCGCGATCGACTATGAGTTTAAGTGCAGCACTTTGTACCCGTCCAGCGCTAAGACCTCGTTGGATCTTATTAGCTAGCAGTGGCGAGAGTTTATAGCCTACAATCCTATCAAGCAGTCTTCTAGCCTGCTGGGCATTGACTCTATTCATATCGATAGTGCGAGGATTTTCAAGAGCTTTTTTGATAGCGCTTTTGGTAATTTCGTGAAAAACGATGCGAGGAAGCTCTTGGGGCTTTTTGCCAATGGCGTGGGCTATATGGTAGCCAATAGCTTCGCCCTCTCTATCCTCATCTGTTGCTATATAGACAGTTTTTGCCTTTTTGGCTTTTGCTTTTAACTCTTTGACAATTGCGCTGTGGTCTCTATCATACCTATATAGTGGAGTAAAGGTGCTATCTTCTATCTTTATTCCAAAGCTACTCTTTGGCAGATCTCTAATGTGCCCCTTTGAAGCAATCACCTCATACTCTTTTCCAAGAAAGTTTTGGATTGTGCGCGCTTTTGCAGGTGATTCGACAATTATTAAATCTTTAGCCATATTTTACCTATTGAGTTTTTTGTGCTATTCTAACATAAAAAATTTTTTAAACAAGTGAGGCTTGCATGCGGCTCTTTGCTTCCAACTCCCATATTCTTTATATGGCTTTGCTAAAGGCTTTTGGGTATAAAAAGATCTATCTTAATCCCATATCTCCTACCTTTTTTGCTAATGTGGCAAAGCTGCTTGGTATAGAGATTGCATTTGTAGATACAAATTTAGATTTTAGCGCAGAGGCAACGATAGTGCATAACTTTTTTGAGAGCTTTAGCCCAAAGGCTGATATTGTTTTTCAAAATTGGGGGCAGAGTGTAGGAGAGGCAAAAGTGTTTGTAAAAAAGAGTGAGGGGTGTTTGGTAGCAGAGTTTAAAGACGAAGAGATTTATGCAAAGACAAAACTCTTTTTGGAAGGGGGTATTAAAAGGGGCAGACTCTGGAATTATGATGTTGTGGCTTTAGGTATTAAAGATAGGGCTAGGCCTTGCAGTATTGATGAGAATAAAATAGCAAAAAGCAATGAGGTAGTAGCCTTTTTTGATGAGAGTTTTAAAAGCAATAGCTACTTTGATACGCTTAGTGTTGGTACAAAAACCCTCAAAACCCACTACCCAATCTTACTAAAACCATCACTGTACTGCCCCAAAGAGGATATTTACCAGGAGTTGCAAAAAAGAGGTGTAGATGTACAGGTGCGTTTTAAACCTCTTTATCGCCTGAGCCTTTTTAAAAGTGAGTTTTTGCCTGTAAGTGAGGAGTTGTATAAGGCTATTTTGCTGCTGCCTCTTGATAAAGGTGTAGTAGAGCCCCTTTTTGAGGTGTTGCAGAAGTATCGCTATAGGGGATGCAGTTTTTAAAGGAAAAGTATGTATATTGTAAGTGATGAGGTAACAAAAAGTGAGCAAATAACTATAAAAGAGCATATCAAAGAGATCATATTTAGCACCACCTCCAAGCCTGAGATTATTCAGTGGCTTTTGGATCACGGAATGCATGAGAGCTTTATTGAGGATATGAGAGATGAGGAGCAGAGTGTTGTCTATGAAGAGAGTGGTAATTTTACATTCATAGTGTTGAAATATTTTAAACGCTCTGAGGAGCACCCTTTGCTGTATGAGGATTTTAATATCGTTATTATCATTACAGAAAAAAAGCTCTTCTTTTTATGTAATGACAAAGATGTGGTGCAGCGTTTTGTGGCTCGCTTTAGGAGACGCTACAAAAAAGGGGATTCAATTGCTTATGTAACCTATACCCTTGTTGATATTTTAATCGATGCGACAATGCAAATTATCGATTTGATTGATGATAAGTTAGAGATTATAGAGGATAGTATCTTTTCAGAGGAGTTTGATGAGGAAGAGATTCAAAAGAGCCTCTATTTTGCCAGGCGCTCTTTGAATAGGATCTCAAAGGTGAGTGTGTTAGAGAATGATGTTGTAAATAAACTTTTTAACCATTTTCCAACAAGTATCAGAAAAAAGCTTAAATTTGAGTTTATAGATCTCAAAGAGCATCTAAGCTTTTTGATAAATGAGTCCAAAAGTTATCTCGATCGCACCGGCTATTTGCAAAACCTCTTAATGGGATTTATGAGTAATAGAATGAATCAGACAATGCAGCGTTTAACCGGAATTACACTTATCTTTTTGCCTCTTACCTTTATTGTGGGTAATTACGGGATGAATTTTGACAATATGCCAGAACTGCACTGGAAATATGGCTACTTTGCAGTATGGATACTCAATATTTTGATGGCTTTTGGAATATTTTGGTGGCTAAGGAAGAAGCGATGGATATAGCAAGACTGCATCAAAAGTGTAAAGCACAAGGGAGCGATTTATACAGCTTTTTAGAAAAGGAGCTTCCCCATTTAGATATTGAGAAGCGGCTTAAAGTGATGGCAGAGGTACTTAATGAATATTTGGAAGAGTATGAGTATGATAGTAGTAAAAAAATTAAGCGTGATGTCTACTCTATAACCCAGTTTCACCCTAAAAAGTAATGTGTGCAGTTTTTGGCATAGTTGGAAAATTTGATAGAGAAAAAGCCCTCCAGGCTGCCAAAACTCTCTCCCACAGAGGGCAAGATAGCTGTGGGGTGTATGAAGATAAAGAGATCTTGCTTTTTCATCATAGACTCTATATTTTGGATCCAGGCGCCAAACAGCCAATGCGAGCAGATGAGAAGGTAGTAGTTTTTAATGGTGAAATCTATAACTATCAAGATTTTGGCGTCTCCAACGATACCCTAGCAGTTCTTAAAAGTTATCCCAATTTCAATAGACTTAATGGGATGTTTGCTTTTGGGCTTTATGATGGCAAAAGCCTATTTTTAGCTAGAGATATTTTTGGCAAAAAGCCTCTCTTTTTCTATAAAGGCAGCGATTTTTTTATATTTGCTTCTGAAATCAAAGCGATTTTAGCCTATATCGACAGGGCTGTTTTTAATCAAAAGGCTCTTAGCAGCTATCTCTCTTTTGGCAGTGTAGTGGGAAGAGAGAGTTTTTATCAAGGTATCTATAAACTTGTTGGAGGAGAGGTTTTAAAGCTAGATTGCAAAAGCCTTAATTACTCTATAGATCGCTTTGATACCCTTTTGCAAAAGAGAAATAGTGATCTAAAAGAGGTGTTGTTGCAGGCAGTAGCAAAGAGATTGCAAGGTGATTTTAAGGTGGCAGCACTGCTTAGCGGTGGGGTAGATAGCTCATTTGTTAGTGCCATAGCCAAAAAGCTACAAGGTAGCCTTACAACCTATTCTATAGGTTACAGGGAGCAAAAGTATAGTGAGCTGCCATATGCCAAGGAGGTAGCTAAATTTATCGGAAGTGAGCATATAGAGATTATTTTTGGCAAAGAGGATTTTTTTGAAGTTTTTGAGAGGCTACTGGAGCATTTTGATGAGCCAATAGGCGATAGCGCATCATTGCCTCTCTATTTTTTGATGGAGCAGATTAAAAGAGATGGATTTAGGGTAGTTTTGAGCGGAGAGGGGGGAGATGAGATCTTTTTGGGTTATCGGCAATATTTTGAGTTTTTGGATCTCTACAAGGCAAAAGATCTCAAATACAAAAATTGGCTCAAAAACTATTTTCGTGCTCACTTTAGCCCCAATAAAGAGTGGGAGTGGTATAAGAGGGTTTTTAGTGATGAGCCTATTTTTCGATCAAGCTGCGAAGTTTTTACAGACTTGCAGAAAAATCTCTTTTTGCGCCAAAATGTGCGTGACGGGGAGTCGGTGGAGTTTTTAGAGCTTTTTTTGCAGGAGTGGCAAGAGAGTGGATGGCAAAAGGAGGTGGACTTTTTTACATTTTTGGATCTGCGTGTACGCTTGGAGAGTCTTTATCTGCAAAAGCTAGATTTAGTCAGTATGGCACATACCATTGAGGCGCGCACCCCTTTGCTGGATAAGGAGGTGCTTTTTAGCGCTTTTAGCAAAGAGGAGCGAGCAAAAGAGGCAAAGTTTTTGCTCAAGCAGATTGCCAAAAAGTATATACCGCAATCCATAATTGAGCGCAAAAAGCGAGGCTTTAGCTATCCTATGATAGAATGGATACAAAAGAGTATATATATACAAAAAATTGTCTCAATTAATAATGAAGCAGGTTTTTTTGATGCAAAACAGTTGAAATTTTTGATTGAAAGTGTAAAACGCAATAGATTTTCTCGCCACTTTTGGCTGGTGGTTGCCTTTTTACTCTGGTTTGAAAGGAGATTTATATGAAGACCGTCTTCTCTCTCGTGCCTCTTAATGCCATTCCTGCTGTTTTAGTGCTTTTGGTGCATCTAGGTCTAATAGAGGTAGAGCAGTGTACATATATAATTAGCCTAGCTGCACTTTTAATCTTTACACTCTCTTTTGAGATGTTTAAGGCTGCAGCGTTTGCTATTTTTGAGGGGGCTAGCTGGTTAGATTTTGCGATGTCCTTGCTTCTTCTTTTGGCGATTATGGGGTATATGATGTTTATTTATGTTCGTCAAGGTGCACCTAGTGCTGACTGGTGGTTGATAGCAGAAGCCCAATTGATGGATGTGATGATAGGGTTTTATATAGCGATCAGAAATGCAAGAAGAGATATTAATATAGCTTCGTGAATATTGGAAGGTATATAATGAGATTGCTGCTTTTGCTCTTTGTAACGGTGAGTATATGGGCAGATAAGCCTCATAAAGTGCCGCAACTCTTCTACCAAATTCAAGAGTCCTACTTTTTTCGCCCGGCGGTGGCTAATGAACAGTATGGAGTATTTGGCTATCTTGGCAAAGTAAAACCTACACGCCAGGAGGTTAAAGAGTATCGTCAACATATGCAAGCTATTATTAAAGGTACGATTGAGCGAGAGTATGGCAGTTGGAAAAAGTATCAAGAGGTTACAGAGCAGCTTGGTAAAAAAGCAGCCAAACAGTTAGCCAGCGAAGCACCTCTTTGGTTACAGGCAATCTTACCGCCTAGTGTTGTAGAAAAAGCGGTACCCCTGCTGCTGCAAGGTGTACTCCATTTTGCAATGCAGAGTGGTTGGAGCTCTGAGCCAATAGGGAATGTGGGCAAAACAGGTATTATTGTGATTGATAAGAATGGAAGAATACGGCGTATACAGCTTGGTATCAATGAGCCAGTGGAGTATATCGATTTACATCCTACAAAGCCTCTTGCAGTGGTATTATGTGATATGAGTTATGAAGATAGCCATCGTTACCATGTAGTAGCTCATATTCTATTAGTAGATTTAGAGAAAGGAAATGTAAAAAAGGAGTGGATCTTTGCTAATGCTACGGATCAGGTAGGATTTACACCAGATGATAAAATCGCTTTTATTGTACAAAATCCCAAAAAGTGGAG
>WGAX01000062.1 GCA_015494595.1 Nitratiruptor sp. | reverse complement strand
TGTTGAAAACTTTGATAAAGACATCAAGAAGTTTGCGCTCTTTCGGTGTAGCTGCGTCAGATTGCTGATCTATATTAAAAAGGATCGTCTCGCAGGGGATTTGGAGAGCCTTTTGGATATTGTTTTTGAGCTCAAAATCTTCCACCTTTTGTAAAAAATTCTCACCAGCTTTGATATCTTCTACCTCTTTGTTGCTGAGCACATAGGAGAGGATTTTGAGCAAATGCGACTTACCTGAGCCAAAAAAGCCAGATATCCATACACCGTTGTTGGAAGATTTTCCCTCTAAATTTTTGACATATCCATCAAAAAAGTTATCAAGCTTTTGCTCTAATTCGTTTGTGATGACATACTCTTCGATCTCTTGCTTAATTGCTTGTGGTGAGAGGTTGTCCGCTTTGATGACGCCTTCGATATTTCTATAGATATCTTTTGCAAAAAGCTCTTTTATCATGCGCTATCCTTTATGAGGCTATCGAGATTGAATGCTCTATAATAGTTGTCATCTTTCATAATGCCAAAGAGACTAAGCTCAGTACCAGTATAGACACCGGGAAAAAACATCACCAGTGATTTGTCTGTAATATGACTTTGAAGATTATTTAATATTGTATGTGAGCGGATATAGGGATAGACCTCACCGATACCATAGAGAAAAACTATGTGATGCTCTTGTGATTTTTTTACAATTTCAGGCACTACGGTACCAGGAACATCCAAAAGGCTCTTAAGCGTAATTAGAAGCCTTGCTTTGCCAATCTCTTTCTCTTTTTTTAAAATTTTATCTAAGAGACTTCTTTTTTGTAGTATCTCAATGACAATATCGTAGAGATAAATCATTGCGACTTTAATGCCTCTTTTTTGGAGCCTGTTTTTGAGTCTCTCGATCTCTTTATAGATACTTTCTTGCTCTTTAATATCATAGGAAGTTATGAAAAATGGCACTTCTCCTCCAAGTGCTTCCATTTTTAAAAATTTTTCATCTATCATCTGCTCGAAAAGTTTGTCAAATTTTTTCGTGATGTTCATTGGTATCCCTGCACATGGTTTTGATATCGCTATCACTAAAAAGAAAATATTGTAAAAGTTTTGGATCATCTTCACAAAGTAGTGAGATCACTTTTTGATCGATATATGGAGTTTGGATAAGTTTTTGTTGGCCAGAAGTAGTGAGGATTTTTGCGTCTTTGAGTATTTTGAAGATCACTTGTTTTATCTTTTTGAGGGTTGATGTGCTAAGTTTAAAAAGCTGTTCATGTTGCGTCTTTTTTAGTTCTATGAAATTATTCCAGTCACTTTCTAAAATGACATTGTCAAAAAGTAACTTTTTGCTTCTTACTACTTCTAAGACAAATTCTCGTATGATCGGATATGTCTTGATAACTGCGATATACGATATTTCATGAGTATAGAGTCCTTGAGCCAAATAAACGATCTCTTGCTCTGTGAGATTTCGTATGCGATCACTCAATTCTTTGAGCTCTCTTTTGAGTGTAGAAACTTTATTCTTTTGCAAAAGATTGGAATCTAAAATTTTTTGGAAAGTACATTCCCAATCTTTTTGACACTCTAATAAAGTCTTTGCAACAATATGCATTTCATAAGGCATTAAAGAAGCAGCCGTTAATGAAAGTTTATAATCTTTCTCGATTTTTAATCCTTTATTTTTTATAAGGTTTATCAAATCTCTTCTAAAGCTTTCTCAAATCTTTTCATCCCTTCATCAATTTCCTCTTTGGTGATGGTAATTGGGGGTAAAAATCTCACTGTATTTCTTCCTGCTTTTAGTACAAGTACACCATTTTCAAAAGATTTTTCGATTATTTTACTTTGCATTTCACTGCTTTTGCATCGAAGCCCCCGCATAAAACCAAAGCCTACTGCTTTTTCAAAAAGCGCGCTATACTCCTTAGCTATTTTTTGCAGCCACTTATCAAAATAGGCTATCATCTCATTGAGTCTTCCAGCCTCTTTATACTCCTGTAAAATCGCTATTACTTCCAAAGCTGCTCTGGTGCTCAGATAGTTGCCTCCAAAAGTGCTGCCGTGATCGCCTGGGGCAAAAATATCTTTGAGCCTAGTCATAATTGCTCCAATCGGCACGCCCCCACCAAGACCTTTGGCCAAAGTGATAATATCTGGCTCAATCTCATACAGATTACTTGCCAAAAACTCCCCTGTGCGATAAATCCCTGTTTGTACCTCATCAATGATGAGTAAAATATCTTTTTCTTTGAGCATTTTGGCTAAATCTTGCACCTTCTTTTTATCTTGAGGCTCCACACCACCCTCACCTTGAATAAGCTCAATCATCACTGCTACTGTGTGATCATCAATCAAACTAGGAATTTGGCTAATATCATCAGCATAGACAAAACCATCTGGAAATGGACCAAAGTAGGTATGCATAGCTTCTTGGCCAGTGGCTTTGAGAGCGGTAATGGTGCGCCCATGAAAAGAGTGCTTGAGGGTGATGATTTTGTATCGTTTTACCTCTCCATCCACTTCACCATACTTTCTGGCAATCTTAATAGCCCCCTCATTTGCCTCCGCCCCGCTATTGGCAAAGAAAAGTCGCATATCATACCCACTTAGCTCCACCAGTCGCTTTGCAACCAGAGCTTGGGGCTCTATGAGGTAGAGATTGGAGATATGAATGATTTTTTGGGCTTGATCACAAATTGCACCAGCTAACCTCTTGTTACCATGCCCTACGCTTACTACTCCAATACCGCTTGTAAAGTCGATATACTCTTGCCCATCCTCATCATAGAGTTTAGCATTATTGCCATACTTGAAATTGACATAGTTTCTGGCATAGCTATGAAGCACATATTCTAAATCCATCTCTTGTAGATTCATCACACTTTCCTTATCCTAACTTTTACTTCTTGAAAAATGGCGTTCTCTCCCCAATTGTCGCTCTTATCAGGAGTAACATAGTTGATTTTTGATCCGCTATAGGCTAACACACAATCATCTCTCAGCTCAGCCAAAAGCCGCACTTCCATCTCCACTTCTCCATATTCACTAGATACAATAACTTTATCACCATCATTGAACCCGCTACTAAGTGGCACATACAAAAATTCATCCCTTTTAAACTGGGAATTGATGGCATTTTTAGCTTTTGGCGTTAAAAGATAGAAACCCTCTTGCAAAGCATCAAACTCATCCTCTACCTCATCAATGAAGCAAAATGGCTCTTCAAAACCCTCGCTATAAGGTTTCTCCTCAAAGCTTGGCAAAAGATAGTAATCTCCTCTTTTTTGCAGCTGCTTGATAAAATGCTCTATATACTCCTCTTCATTTTTTATTCCATCCAAGCCAAAGCGATCCATCATCATCTTCGTAAACTCATACTCGCTCAAGGCTTTGTCATTTTCTTGTAGTTTTGGCATAAGCTCCACAAACTCATGCCCATAGCTAAAACGAATATCATTTTTTTGCAAAAAGTTTTTAGCAGGTATTACCAAATCAGCTAGCCTTGCCGTCTCGTCATCATAAAGCCCAAACACTACACTAAAACTCTTTTGTAATCCCTCAATCACCTTCTGGCTTCGAGGCATGGTTACAGCTGGATTGCTAGCTTGAATAAAACATAGATCATACTCTCCAAAATCTACCAAAGGTTTTGGCACCCTTTTTGCCTTTACTTTAAAGGGATCATCAACTCCTAATGAAGTATCACCCAAGAAGCTCACCCCACACCCCTCTTTGCCAAAGAGCCCCAGCATTGCTGCCAAGCTATCAATAGCTCTTAGCACCTCTGCCCCGTGACTATACTTTTGCACCCCATTACCTACCAATATCACACTCTTCATATCCATCATAAGCTCGGCAAGCGTGGCAATGTCAAGCAGATCCACCCCAATCTTCTCAGTGGTTGGCACCATCCTATAGCTTTTGATAAAGTCTGCATAAAAGTCGTAATCCTCTGTATGCTCTTGAATAAAACTCTCATCTTCTTGGTTTTGCATATAGACAAAGCGCGCCAACATACAGGCTAGCTCAAGATCACTTCTTGGAGCGATTTGCAAGTGCATGGCAGCATTTTTAGCTAAATTTGTTTTAACCGGATCAATTACAACTAATGTTTTACCTTGCAAAAAGGGGATGAGATGGTGGTTGGTATAGCCAATATTTCGCCCCCACACAATAATAAGCTCACTTTTTGCAATCTGCTCAATTGGTAGTATTAGATTTTTGCCTCTTCCTTTCTCAATACCTAGCTGTCCCGCTGCATCGCAAAGGCTACCGCTTGTAAGAGTTGCACCAATAGTAGCAAAAAAGAGCTCACTAACTGCTTGCATCTTGCCTATATTGCCGCTGCCTCGAAAGTAGAGGATCTCTTTGGACTCTTTTATCTTCTCTTCCAAAATGTCTAAAGCTTCCGCAAGGCTTATCTCTTTGCCCTGATACCTAGCACTCTTGAGCTGCTCATAGTCAAAATAGTGATTGAGCTTATAGCATAGATGCCCTCTTGTGAAGGGGTGATCTTTGTCGCCTTTAAGGCTTTTACCATCATACACCACGCTACAGGCATCATAACAATCTAATGGGCAGGCTGTTTTTTTCATTTTATCTCCACCTTGATAAATTTCCCAAAGATTTTGGGTGCTGGCAGAATAATCTCTGCTCTATATTGTGTTAGATAGTTGCTATCTGTGACTTTTTGCAGTTTGTAAAACTGCAACTTATGCGGCTTGCCATTGATGAAAAGCCGCTTTTTATCGATATTTTCCATCTCTTGCAGGCTTAAATAGAGCACGATTTTTGCTCTTGTAATATCTGCAATATCTACCAAAGGCGCACCAAGACTCACAAAATCGCCTTTTGCGGGATAGATTTTATAGATGTAGCCACTAAATTTTGGATTTTTCTTTTGGATGAGATCTTGGAGTTTTTTAATCTGCAGATCTATATCGCTTTGCTGCAATAGCAGGTTTTGCAGCTTCTCTTTTGCTGCTAAGAAAGTTTGCTTAGCAAGGAGTGCTTCTGCGTGGCGCAGATTCTTCTCAAAGCGCGATTTGGTTTTGAGGTTTTTAATGCTTTGATAGTTTTGCCATTTAATCTCATATGTCTCTTTTGCGTTATGTAGATTCTCTTTTGCTATTGCAATAAGTTGGAATAAAATTTCTGCCTTTTTTTGCAAACTCTTTAGATTTACCCGATCGATTGCATCATCAATCTTTAACAGCTGCTCATCTTTTATGCTTTTTGCCTCTTTTTCGATCTTACTCCATACCACTTGTCCACTGGCAGCAGCTTTATAGTAATAGATCATAAATGGCTCAACTTTTACAGTATGCACTTTGGCAAAAAGCATCAAAGGCATCAACAACAACACTTTGCGCATATCTATCCTAAAAAATTTCATAGCAATATTTTACTATAATACTCAAAAGCCTTTGAAGGAGAGAGAATGGAGCTTGAAAAGTTCAAAAAAATTTTAGAAAATAGACTCAAAAAAGTAGAAGATGATATAAAGATGCTGCTTAGTGAATTGGAAGAGCTTGCCATATACGATAGCATAGATGATATAGAGGATCTAGCAGAGCTTGAGACTATCAATGATAGTAACAAAGCCCTTTTGCAAAAACTACTAGAGGAAAGAAAAGCGATCAAAAAGGCTTTGGCAAAGATCAAAAATGGCACCTATGGCAGATGCGCCGATGGCTCGCCAATTCCAGAAGAAAAACTAGAAGCAGATCCGCTATATGAGTGCTAAGATGGATAAAGAGCTAGCCCTTTATCTAGATGAGCTTAAATCCTTAGTTAAAAAAAGAGGACTAAAGCACTCTCATCAACGGGAGCAGATCCTTACAGTCCTCTTTCACGCCAAAAAGCATCTCACACCAGAAGAGATCTATCAAGAGGTAAAAAAAATTAATAGCACTATAGGACTTGCTACAATCTACAGGACTCTTGCCTTTTTGGAAAAAGAGGAGATGGTAAGCTCCATCTCTTTTGGAAGTGAGGGTAAAAAGTATGAGCTTAACAGGGGCGAGCATCACGATCATATGATCTGCCTCAAATGTGGCAAAATTATAGAGTTTTTTAATGAAGAGTTGGAAAGATTGCAAGAGGAGATTGCTAAAAAGCAGGACTTCAAACTTATAACGCATCAGATGAATATGTATGGCATCTGCAAAGAGTGCCAAAATCAAGGATGATAGATAAGCTCCCTTTGCTCTTTTGGCTTTTTTGCATCACTTTGAACTTTACTTACCATATAGACAGGAGCAATAAAGATAAAAAGAATAGATGCAATGAGAAAAAGTGCCAAAATATACATTGGAAGTAGTCTTAAATGCTTACTTTTCTTCATTACTGCTCCTATCCACAAGTTTTAGTGCCTCTAAAGTATTGAGCAAAATCTGTTTTTTTGTCACAAGAGGCTTGGTACGCAAATTCTTCGCCTTTTTATCTAGCTTAGGATTGGCCAATATCTTCATAAATTCCTTTTCCAATTCATCAAGCAATCTTTGCATACACTCCTCATACGCTTTTGTAATATCCATTACTTACTCTTTGGTCTAAAGGCTTTGATTACATCTTCGTTGGTCTCGATGTAGGGACCACCAATAAGATCGATGCAGTATGGCACTGCTGGAAAGACTGCATCCAAACATTCTCTGATACTTTTAGGCTTACCTGGTAGATTGATAATAAGGCTTTTGCCTCTAATCCCAGCAGTTTGACGAGAAAGTATAGCTGTTGGCACATACTGTAAGCTTACAGCTCTCATCTGCTCCCCAAAGCCTGGCAGTATCTTCTCACACACTGCCTCAGTAGCCTCTGGGGTGACATCTCTTGGAGCTGGTCCTGTGCCCCCAGTTGTTACTACCAACGCACACTCTTCCTTATCGCACAGCTCAATTAAAGCTTTTTCTATCTCACTTTGCTCATCAGGAATACAGCGATAGACAATCTCAAACTCATTTTTTAAATACTCCCCCATTGTATCCATAATAGCTTTACCGCTAATATCCTCATAAATACCTGCACTTGCTCTATCGCTTGCAGTAACTACACCAATTTTGATTTTGTCCATTTTACTCCTTTAGTAGATGCCCCGCATTTTTGAAACTATAAATTGTAGCATAGGGCTTAAAAAACTCTTCAACCGCTTCTACATCAATAATTTTATCCTTTTTACCTATATACACCTCAATTGCCACACCTCTCTCTTTCAAAAAGTCTAGCTCTTCTGGCTTCCACTCATATAGCAAAAGCTCCTTAAGCTCGCCTAGCGTAGGAGCTTTTATAAATTGTTGCAGCTCTATTTTGGTAGGGTAGCAGATCTTTTTGTAAAAAAAGTTTAAGTAGAGCTCCCGATTTTTCATAAAAGCTCTAATCTCTTTATAGATCTGCTCTTTTTTTAGATGTTGAAAAAAGGCAGGAGAGATAAGTTGCAGTTTTTGCACTCTTTTACCCTCTTTTACCTCCCTCAAAGCCTCCTGCATCGCCTTTTGGGCTCCATAACTAAAGCCTGTAATGCTAAATTCACTGCTATCTATAATATCTTTAAAAAAGAGGCTATCTCTTTGCAATCCAAACCCACTAAAATAGCGCATCCTGCAACCTTTGAATATCCTCTTTGGTAATTATCTCTTTTTGACGCAACACCCCGGCAATTCTTTGTACCAAGTTTTGATGGGAAGTGAGATACTTTTTGAGCTCATCTTGAGCCTCTTGAAGTATATGCATTACATCTGCACTTTGAGCAAATAGACTCTCTCCCATCCCATAATGGTGTACCATCTCTTCAGCCAACGCTTTGGCTCTATGCAAATCCTCAGCAGCGTTGGAAAATTTCTCTCCAAAAAAGAGCTCAAGAGCTACAAAACCTGCCAAATAGACCTTAATTTTGGCCAAATACTCACTCCTAGAGACTATCTCTTTATCTACCTCTTTTAGCCTTGTATCAATCAAAGAGATACGCTCTATATCCATCCCATACCAATAAGCTACCAACGCTTTTGCTGCTTGATAGATACTTTGGATCTCTTTTTCTCTCTCACTAAAAACTAAAATCTTCTTCTTGCCAAAGAGTACCTTATCCTTTACCTCCTCGAAATCCTCTAACTCAACTCTTCTTTTACCTTTTTTTAGTGCAGCCAAAGCTGCCTCATTGACTAAACTTGCCAACGCCGCCCCGCTAAAGCCCACACTCATCTGTGCCACACGATCTATATCTACATTGTGCGGGATTTTTCTCAAATAGATCTCTAAAATCCTTTTGCGCTCATCTTTATTTGGCAAGGAGATAAAGACCCGTCTATCAAAACGACCCGGACGCAAAAGGGCTTCATCAAG
>WGAX01000061.1 GCA_015494595.1 Nitratiruptor sp. | reverse complement strand
GAGATGTAATGCAAAAACTCTTTAAGATAATAAGCTATACTCTACTTATAATAATTACTGCAATTATTGCTTATAGTCTTTATAGCGCTAATGAGCCTGTAAGCGTTATTAAAGGCAACACAGGGCACTATCCTCTCAATTTCACCCTCAACAACACAAACGATCCCATCTCAAAGATGCTTATTAGAAGCTATGAAAACGCCTGCGAAGCGGTAGAGGAAAATGGCGATACCCACTTTTTTGCCGAGCCTGCCGATATGATTTTGTGGCTCAAAACCCAACCAAGAGGCAAAAGATATTGGCTATGGGTCTATACACTTGATACCCACAGATGGATCAAAGCCCAGCTTGCCTGGTATGGAATCACAGACACAACCCCAATGGGGTATGGCTTTGGAGCAAGAGAGAGAAAATGCAAAAAATGCATCAATTTTGAGCAGCTGCAACAAAGAATCTACCATAACCAAACCCTACTTAATCCAAAGGTAAGAAAAGAGCTTTTAGAAGATAACTATTAAACTATTTGTACTATCTCTTCCAACATTAATCGCTTTTTAGGAGGCTTTTGCATCGCACAATATCCAAAAGCAAGCAACAAAGCAATATTACTCACCCCCAAAAACTTCTCTACTTTCTCCTTCTCAAACCCCTCAATAGGACAGCTATCAACCCCCTTGGCAGTAGCAGCACTCATCATATTGGCTGCTGCTATATAACACTGCTTCTGCGTCCAACAATCAAGATTTTGCGTCTGCAAAAAGGCTTTATAGCGCTCAATATAGGCTTTAGTAGCCTCTTTTGAAAGCTCCCTTCTTGCAAACATCTTCCAAATATAGCTCTCATCCTGCACAGCTTCTATATCTGCCCAAATAACCACTAAATGGCTGCAAGTGGTAATCTGCTTCTGATTCCAACAGAGTGGACGCAACTGCTTTTTTATATCTTGATTTTGAATTACTAAAAAGCGCCAAGGCTCCATCCCAAAAGAGCTGGGACTGAGCCTTCCTGCTTCTAAAATATAGTTAAAATCCTTATCTTCTATCTTTTTTTGCACAAACTCTTTGCACGCAAAGCGCTTTTGCAACAGCTCCAAAAAATTCATTAGCTATACACTCGCTTCTTTATATTTTCTACACTTTGGTACAACTCATCAAAAAAATTCTCTACTTCTGGACTAATAGCATCACCCTCTTTACATAACTCCATTGTAGTAAATACAATAAGCTGCTCATTGAGTCTAAGAAGATCTTTTACATCCTCTTTGGAAGTCTCTTTATACTTGGTAAAGTCATCACCCTCAAAAAATTTGATTCTTGTAACCTTTGCACTAAGCTCATCAGAAAAGATTTTAGCACTTTTGACTGTATCAATAACTTTTTGTAAAAACTCTCGCCACGCTTTTACTCTTTGCAAAAACTCTTTTTGCTTATTAACATACTCTTTAGCCTCCTCAAAGAGAGCTTGAGCTTTAGAAAGATTAGAGCTTGCAGCTGCATTAACCATTACCCAATAAACAATATAGCCAGTAATA
Organism: Nitratiruptor sp.; assembly: GCA_015494595.1. Lineage (GTDB taxonomy): Bacteria > Campylobacterota > Campylobacteria > Campylobacterales > Nitratiruptoraceae > Nitratiruptor. The sequence continues at coordinate 3,271 of WGAX01000061.1, read as the reverse complement.
ATAGATACAAAAGCAGCCACCGCTATCCCCAATGCAGCCGCTGAGCCAGAGCTTCCTGTAATAAGATCGCTATAAAAACCAAAAGCATCCTCTACAAATTTCATATCTATTAATGAAGGATCAAAATTAAGATTTTTAAAATAGGCTCCTACTGCTCCCAATCCTACAAATACTAAAACAGCTACAATAAAACCCCAAAATTTTGCTGCAAATGTACCACTCTTAGGCTCTTTGAGCTCAAAAGATGCTGGAGGATCGATATGGGTTAATCTCTCTTCACACTCCATGGTACTAGGAGCGCTTTGAGAGGGAAGATTTTTGATAGAAGCTAGAGCATCTTTCATCTCCTCCAATTCAGACAAAGAGATAGAATCTTTTAGCGTATTAAACTCTGCTAATGTAGCATTATACTCTCCAACACTCTCTACCACCTCTCTCTCTACCTCTTCAAGCATATCCTTTGCTTCTGCAATGATAGATCGAATTTGTGCCAATTTACTCATAGCTCATCCTTTCTTCTGTTTTGCTATCCGTTTTCTTACATGGGGATCCAAATAGCGTTTTCTAAGACGCACAGATTTTGGCGTCACCTCTACTAGCTCATCCTCCTCTATCCATTCCAAAGCCCTCTCTAGCGTCATCTTTCTTGGAGGCGTAAGCTTTATAGCCTCATCACTGCCAGCAGCCCTAACATTTGTAAGATTTTTTCCCTTGATGGGATTGACCTCCAAATCATTGGGACGGCTATGCTCGCCTATAATCATCCCTACATACACTTCAGTACCCGGCTCAATAAAGAGCACACCTCGCTCTTGAAGATTAAAAAGAGCATAGGCTAAAGCTTTGCCCTTCTCCATCGAAATAAGAGCACCATTTTTGCGATGCTCCACCTCTCCTACAAAGGGGCGAAAATCCAAAAATGAGTGGTTCATAACCCCTTCTCCTTTGGTATCAGTCAAAAACTCGCTTCTAAATCCTATAAGCCCTCGTGCTGGGATCTCAAACTCAATCCTTACATACCCCTCATCCATTGGCAGCATCGAGCTCATCACCGCTTTACGCCTACCAAGCTTATCAATAACCGTCCCACTAAAATCTTCGGGCACATCTATAACTAAAAGCTCAAAAGGCTCTAGTTTCACCCCATTTTCCTCTTTGATAATCACTTCAGGACGCGAGAGGCTAAACTCATACCCTTCTCTGCGCATATTCTCAGCCAGTATAGTAATTTGCAGCTCACCTCTACCGCTTACCTTAAAGCGCCCTTCTCCCACCTCTTCAACTCTCATAGCGATATTTGTCTGCATCTCTTTTAGGAGCCTATCTTTGAGCTTATTGCTTGTGACATGTTTACCCTCAAGTCCAGCCAGGGGGGAGTCGTTAACGCTAAAAAAGACACTTAAAGTTGGCTCTTCTATATGCAAAGGATCTAGAGGCAAAGGATTACTAGGATCTACAAGGCTATCTCCCACATCGATACTCTCAAAGCCAGCAATTGCCACAATATCACCAGCCTCCGCCTCATCGATTTCCATACGATTAAGACCCAAAAAGCCAATAAGCTTGCTGATACGCCCTTTTTGCTCCTCTCCATCAGCTTTAACAAGCAAAAGCTCATCGCCCCTTTTTACCTGCCCATTAAAAATCCTGGCAATCCCAATTCTTCCTACATAGTTGTCATAATCGAGCGTAAAGACCTGTATTTGAGTAGGATTATCTTTACTGCCAGCAGGTGGCGGGACATGCTCAATAATAGCTTCAAAAATTGGAGTAATATCTCTGTTCTCATCCTCCAAGCTCCATTTGGCATATCCATCACGCGCCGCTGCATAGAGAATTGGGAAATCTAGCTGCTCATCGCTTGCATCCATTGCCACAAAAAGATCAAATATCTCATCTACTACTCTCTCTGGCTCAGCAGCCGGCTTATCGATCTTGTTAATCACTACAATTGGCTTCAGTCCTAAAGAGATCGCCTTTTTAACTACAAACTTGGTCTGGGGCATTACTCCTTCTTGCGCATCTACAAGCAAAAGCACCCCATCTACCATCTTTAAAACCCGCTCCACCTCTCCACCAAAATCGGCGTGACCGGGAGTATCAATTATGTTAATCTTAAAATCTTTATATCTAATTGCAGTATTTTTAGATAAAATCGTAATGCCTCGCTCTCTTTCCAAATCGTTACTATCAAGAGCCCTTTCAGCAAGCTCTTTATGCGCCTCAATTGTGCCAGACTGCTTTAACAGCTCATCTACTAAGGTAGTTTTACCATGGTCAACATGGGCAATTACAGCAATATTGCGAATATTTTGCATATATCTCCTCTTTTTTATGATATTTTACTACCATTTTACAAAAGATGAGATAAAAAAGTATAATAAAACTCAATTTGTCTAAAAGGATCCATAATACTACCTACAAAAATAAAAAATATTATTTTTGATATGGATGGAACTCTTGTTGATAGCTCAAAAATTATTACAAACTCTATCAACTACGTGCGGTCAAAGCTTGGGCTCAAACCAATGGAAAAACAACTAGTTTTGGAAGCAATCAACGACACCTCCATCCATAGAGCTAAATTTTTCTATGGTGTTAATGAGTATGAGCCTCAGCATATCACTTGGTTTAGAGAATACTATGCCAATAACCACCATAAAGAGACTGCTCTTTATCCAGGCATTAAAGATCTTTTAAAATCTCTCAAACTACACTACAACCTAGCCATTGCCACCAATGCCTATCGCCAAAGCGCTGAGCTTATTTTAGAGCATCTACAAATCAAAGACTACTTTGATACTACTATCTGCGGCGATGAGGTAGCCAATCCAAAACCAGCAGCAGATATGATTGAAAAAATTATTGATCTCTTTGGCTGCAAAAGAGATGAGATTATACTTATAGGCGATGGCAAAACAGATGAGGAAGCAGCCCAAAATGCAGATATTGGCTTTATTAGAGTCAATTGGGGATGGCAAAAGGATGAAGATGGTGTCAAAAGCGTGGAGGAGTTAAAAGAGATACTTTTAACTTTACACTCTTCGCATCATAAAGTTATCCCAAAAAGCTCGTGATAGAGCTTCATAGCATATCGATCGCTCATTCCTGCAATAAAATCTGCTGCCACCCGATAAGTTGGCTCTTTTTGAGTCCTTGCATAATATTCATCCGGCATCAGCCTCGGCTCCTGTGTTAAAGCCTCAAAGAGTCCCTTCACACACCTTTTGCCTGCATACATCTTACGCAAAATTTGAGGATGGCGATAAAG
>WGAX01000060.1 GCA_015494595.1 Nitratiruptor sp. | reverse complement strand
TTCTCTAAACTCTTCGGGACTAAAATCCTCATAGCTGCTAGCTGCAACACCTCTATCTTGCAAAAATGCCACAAACTCCTTTAAGCGCTCCTTCGTTTCATTGCCAGGCAAAAAAGCAAGTCCGCCCCCTCCAAACTCTTTGATGCGATCCAATGCCCTTTGCCATAGATCTTCTGGCTCTTCATAGAGATCAATAATATTGCGAATCGTCATACTTGGCCGACTCACTTCAAAACCAAGAAGCTCCCCAAAGAGATAGACTCTGCGGCTTTTTGGATTTGCAGTAGCACTAGAGACAATAAGCCTAGCTTTTGCCTTTTGGCGTATACGATCGATTGTCTCTTGCCATTTTCTCAACTCTTCTTGGCTAAGATTTCCTTTTCGTTTCGCATCGATAAATGTAAGGGCTTTTTGAATATCTTCTTGGCTAAAGCCCAAAAGCATCAAAATTTTATCGATATTTTTGGCGCTTTTTAGCACGCTATCCACATCATCCACAAAAACAAAGCCAAAATCTTTGGGAATGATGGAGAAGTTGCGATACAAAAAGCTGGTAGTTGTAATGAGGATAGGAAAATCCCCCTCTTGGATGCGCCTCTTTGTCTCATCTTTGCTTTTTTGGCTAGTGTGCGAATCATAAAAAAGAGCATCTACACCAAAGTTTTGCAGTCTTTTAAAAGCCTCTTTGGCAAGCAGGTGCGTGGGAAAGATAAGGTAGGACTTTTGCTCTAAAAAGCTAGCAAGCACAAGGCCAAAAGTGCTTTTGCCCACGCCTGTGGGAGCTAAGAGAGCAAAGGAGCGTCCCAAAAAGAAGCGTCTTGCCCACATCTCCTGTAAGCTTCTTAGATCAAAGCCCACCTTTTCTTTGAAAAAGGTACGAAACCTTTGGATCCGTTCTTCAAGTTCGCAAACTTTCCTGTAAGCCTTATCTGCTACGCTACAAGGATTACCCTCCCCTGGCTGGCACCGCTTACAAAGCAGTCCCTTTGCAAGGCGCACTGAGCTAATCTCACCCCCGCAGTTGGGGCACATATTTTTGTAAATAAGCTCAATCACACCTTAGCCTCAAGATACTCTTTGATTTCGTGTAGAAGCTTAGCAGGCGTTTTGATGGGATAGAGAAGCCCTTTGGCTACTTCTGCTCCATTTAAGCCTTTAATCTGAATACTACTCAATCTATCAGCCAAAACATTAGCATCTACAATAGGATAGCCTATGCCTTTAGTGTGTTTGAGCACAAGGTAAGCCCAAGGACTTTCACAGCTTGCTGCTTTAAGTGCTTCACCTGCCATCGTATGACAAAACTCAAGCATAGTCTGGCTATCTTGTCCATCTTTGACAAGCTTGTAAGCAAGCTTTGCCACTCCTCCTGCAGTATGGACTTTGAGCTCTCTTTTTTCCTCAGCGCTTAACTCCTCAATATGCTTAATTTTATACATAGCCAAATCTGGATCGGCTCTGAGGATATTTCTAACTGTATTTCTAGTAAGTCCAATAAACTGGGCTATATCATCTTCGCTCTTTAAATACTCCTCCCTTAACACCACTGCAAATGCAGCTCTTGCCAGACTTGGCAGCCAAGTGAGAGTGCGAAATTCTGCTAGCTGCTTAAGCCCTCCTAAAAGATCAATGGATTTAAAAAAAACTCGCTCTACCAAAAACTCCAATCCCTTCTCATCAATACTAAGCTCATTTCCACTTAATATTATCATCGTTAACTCCTCCTTATTTTCCTTTCCCCAATGGCTCAAGAATCCTCACAATTCCAGTCTCCGTAATCTCCATATAGTGCGTCTTGGTATCGTGTCCACTCATCCTGCATCCATCAATGCGAAAGAGTCTTACCAAATCACCAAGTTGCGCTTTATAGATCTTAGCGGCATACTGGCTACTAATCAACTCTTTTGCTAGCACCATCGTGCCATCTACAATATGCCCCACGGCATACCCTCCAGCAGCCTCAGCGCTAAGCTCCTCGTGCCCGCTTCTTTTTTGGCTCACAAATAGCGCAGTCTGATACCACTTTTTCATAAAGTTAAATATGCGCCTCACGATAGATCTTGCCATCATCTCTTTATTTTCAAATAGCCCTGTGATACTATCAATAATAGTGAAGCTAATTTTATACTCCTTGATGGCATAAGCCAAAGTTGCCAAGAGATCGGGAATGTTTTCTCTTAGCCTAGAGTTACTTGCTGCATCAATGAGGATAATATTATCCTCAAATTCATCAAAGTTGTATCCCATCGCAAGGGCTCTATATTTGATAGAGGCAATCACAAAATTTGCAGGTGTCTCCACAGTGATGAAGGCAACTTTTGCACCTTTCCTTGCTTGCTCTACTGCAAACTGCTCCACTAACAAGCTTTTACCTGTATCACTCACACCTGTAACATTGAAAACACTATATTTTGGGATACCACCAAGGGGGACTTGCTGCAGTTTGCCATCTATCTCTTTGACAGTGAAAAAGAGATCATCTAGCCCCTCAATTCCCGTTGGCACACCTACAATTTCAGGAGCCTTTTTGAGAGCCTCAGAGCCAATAAATATACTCTCTTTTATAACTTCTGGCTCATGATAGGTGCTAGAAAACTCTGCCATTGTGATCCTTTTTTCTTGATTATAACACAGAGGATTTAACAAGCTCCAAAAAGAATTCTCCCTCTAAAATCTAATTGATTTAGAGGGAGATGAATTTTTGCCTTATGATAGCAAGAGTTATTTCTCTGGTCTTTCTTGAGATTGTATGTATTGCTTGACGCTGCCTGTTGTTGCAATGAAATAGGCTCTTGTCCAAAAATATGGCTTTCAATTGTATGCTAAAATATCAATATGAAAACAATCCTCAAAGCCTACAAATATCGGCTCTATCCAACCAAAGAGCAAATAGCTTTTTTGGAAGAATCTTTTGGAGCTGTAAGATTTGTCTATAACTACTTTTGGGCTCAATACGAAGATAGTAAACTTCCATCGAAAACAAAGCTTCAAACAGAGCTAAAAGAGCTAAAAAAGCAAAAAGAGTATAAGTGGCTAAGGAGTGTTAATTCCCAATCCCTGCAGGTAGCAATCCACAATCTCATCAAAGCTTATAAAAGAGCCTTTAGTGATGAAGTAGTAGCCAAAAGAAAGATTGCCATAGCAAAAGCAAATACTCCCAAGCAAAAAGCAAAAGCCTTGCAGTTTGGATTTCCAAAATTCAAAAGCAAAAAAGATAGCAGACAATCTTTCAGTATTCCTCAAAACGTCAAACTCAAAGATGGACTAATTCGTATCCCAAAACTAAAAACGGGACTCAAAGTAAAATTTCATAGAGTATTGCCAAAAAACGCAAAAATTAAACAAGCCACCATCTCAAGAAATAATGGTAAATACTTCATATCTATCCTTGTTGAAGAGCAAATCGAAACTCCAACAAAAAAATTTGCTCCGATAGGGATAGATATGGGGTTGGAGCACTTTGCAATACTTTCAAATGGCAAAAAAATCCCCAATCCCAGATGGC
>WGAX01000059.1 GCA_015494595.1 Nitratiruptor sp. | reverse complement strand
TCCCTATTACTGAGTCTTTTAAAGGTTATAGGATAATCTATGCGCACAGGCACCCTTTTTTGCTCCAAACTCTCTATAAGATCATAAAAGCTATGCATAGAGCTTAAAACTCCCTCTACATAGTATGTAGTCACAATAATATCTTTACTCTTTTTCTCCTCTATTTTAATAATGCTTACATTATGCAAAAATTGTGAAAAGAGCTCTAAAAGTTTCTCTTTATCTATAGGCTTATTCATATAAGCAATAGTCTCATCCAAATTGGCAACACTCTTTTGCAAATCTCTATTATTTTGCTGCATATAAGAGGTAACCGTCTGTTGTAATTTGTACTTTCCTTTTAGTTTTTCCAGTTTATTTACATCTTCCATCACAAAAAAGGCAAAAAACAGATAAAGAAGCACAATCAAGGCAATCATTACCAAAAGCATCTGGACTATGTCTGTCCCAATCCTAGCTCTTCTCATCAATTATCTCTTCATAGAGGGCTTGAAATTTAAATCCATTTGGACTCTTTGTAAAATTGATTCTCTTTTTTTGGAAATTCTTTGCCAATTTTCTATGCAAAGAGCGCAAGAGATGCTCTTTAGATCTACAAACCCCTTCAAAAAGTAGAGTATTTTCACCAATCTCTGCTTTTGTAAGATAGGCATCATCTGGAATAAGATCAAAAAGAGAGCGAATTTTAGAAGCTATATAAGCGTTATGCTGCTTCAGCTCCTCTACAATGGGCTGAAATTTCTTAAATCGCATCAAATGTGCTTGATAGGTATTATTTTTATTGGCAATCTCAACCTGTTTTTGAATAATATGCTCAATTTTTTGCTTATATCCCGCAATCATATAGCGTACATATCCCTCATATGCTCCCGCTATCAAAAATGCAGCAAAACCAATTAGTAAAAGGCTTTTATGCCTCTTCCAAAATGGCCCTCCAAGCGAGTGCGTATCTATAGCTGCCCCTCTAGCACTCTCGCATATTTTCTCTAAAGAGCCATGCTCCACTTCAACAGGCAACAAAAGCCTATCTTCCAACTCACTACTCTCAATCGTAAACAGTTTATTAAAGTTATAGATAAAGATCTTTTCAACAAAGTAGCTCTCTGGTTTCTCATAAAATCGCTTTAAAAAATCCTCAATACACCTTGCAACATCTATATTTTCCCCCGCTTTATAAATTTTCCAAAAGAAAGGCTTCTCTTCGGCAAAGGTGACAAGATAGCAGTGCTCTTTCAAAATAAGCATAAAAAGCGCTCTCTCTTGCAAAGAGGCTCTATATTGCAAAAAGAGGTAACTAAAAGGAGAGAGAAGAGTAGCAGTCGTATCAATAGCTTTCCATTTCGTCAACTCTTTTACATTTAACTGAATATACCAACCTTTTTGATCAATATAAAGAGCAATGGTATAGCTCTTGGCTGGCTTTTGAAAAAGAATAGTTTGTGCAGCAGAATCAAAAAAAACACACTTAGCCACTCTTTTCCTTTTGCACTTTCTGAGAGTATTGTAGCATTCGCTCCTTTATAAACGCTTTAGCCTCCTTCTCACTCATCCCCTCTACATCAAAAGGCTCTCCCACAAAAAAGCTTAACTTGCTAAATGGTTTTGGAATAACAAACCTATCCCAGCTACCCAGCTGCCAATAGCTGTCAGCCCTATAGCTAAAAGGTACAATTTTAGCTCCTGTTTTTTGGCTAAGAGCAATAATCCCACTCGCCACGCTGTATCTTGGTCCCCGGGGACCATCTGGCGTAATCGCTATATCATAACCCTCTTTTAATCTTTTAATGGCACTAATAAGCACCCTTGCCCCCCCTTTTTTGGAAGAGCCTCGAATACTCTCAAATCCAAAGTGCTCAATTGTTCTAGCAATCAGCTCCCCGTCAAAATGCTCACTAATCATCACTGCTATTTTATGGGATGGGCGGACTCTTTTGTAGAGAAAAGGCTGCATAAAAAGCTCACCGTGCCAAAAGGCTACGATGAAGGGCTCTTGGGGAAGATTGTTGGGAATATGAAACTCTTTTTTGCAACTTACATAAATAGCTCGCATCAAAAGAGCACCAAGAGGTGGTACAAGAAACTTTAGTACTCTTCGCTGCAAATTCTTCATCAAGCAATGAGCTCTCCCTCCAAGGAGAGCCTACCAGTTTTGGTAATCTTTACATCTACAAATTTTCCAAGAAGCTCCTCACTTCCTTTAACTTTTACAATCCAGTTGTTGGAGCTTCTGCCAGCCACATAGCCACCGGGTTTAAGCTCCTCAAAATAGACCTCATAAACCTTACCAAGCTCTTTTTGGCTGATGGTATCAAGCATTGAGAAATGCAGCTCCTGCAAATAGGAGAGCCTTTTTGAAGCCGTACTATCATCCACTTGATTTGGGTAGTCTTTGGCAGGAGTGAGGGGGCGGGGAGAGTATTTGAAGCTAAAAATCTGCTCAAAGCCAACCTCTTTGACCACATCAATGGTATGGGCAAAATCCTCCTCACTCTCACCAGGAAATCCTACAATAATATCGGTAGATATATGTACATCTGGCACCATCTCTCGCAGTTTCATAGCCCTATCTAAAAACCACTCTTTTGTGTAACCCCGCTTCATAGCGCGTAAAATCTTGGTGCTACCGCTTTGCAAAGGCATATGCATAGATTTGCAAATTTTTGGATTGTTTGCAAACTCCTCCAAAAATCTATCATCCATATGCAAAGGGTGTGGAGAGGTAAAACGGATACGCTTAACCTCCTCTATTTCACTTACCATCTTAAGTAGATCAGTAAAGTCAATGTTACGCTCTTTATCGCTAAAGCGCCTGCCATAATTGTTAACATTTTGCCCAAGCAAAAAGATCTCTTTTGCCCCGTTTTTAGCAGCTTTTTTGGCCTCTTGCACAATAAGCTCTGGCGGAATGGATATCTCTTCGCCTCTGGTATTTGGCACAATACAAAAGGTGCACTTTTTATCACACCCTATAGAGATGTTGATAAAGGCTTTATAAGGGGAGGAGCGAAAATCACTAAAGGCATAGGTACTCTCATCGTAATCCAAATCTACCTCTACAGCTTTTGGTTTTTTGATAACTTCTGTAATTTTTGAGACATTGCGTGCACCCAATACAAAACTTACATACGGCGCTTTTTTGATAATCTCTTCGCCCAAATGGCTTGCCGTGCAGCCGCATACCCCAATCTTGGCATCAGCCTTCTTCTTTTTATTAAAGTAGCCAATTTCTGAAAAGAGTTTGTGTACAGGTTTTTCACGCACAGAGCAGGTATTGATAAGAATAAGATCGGCATCCTCTAAAGAGTTAGTTAACGTAAAATCCTCTTTTTGCGTCAATTCTGCAATCATATGCTCACTATCGCGCACATTCATTGCACAACCTAATGTTTCAATATAAAGCTTCTTTTTCACACCTACCCTCTACTTTAAGATATGCACTTCATACACATAATCGTGCTCATCAAGCCCATATTTAACCTCTCTAAAATAGACGCTATAGCCCTCATTTTCAAAAAAATCCACCATCTCCATCAAATCTTTGTGGGAATTTTCTCTATCAAAATAGAAAATCTTGTTTCCCTCTTTTTCTACTAACTCTTTAATTTTTTCTAAATCTATGGTTTTTGGTTTCGCTTTGAGACTCTCTCGCGCCAATTTCAATTCCATTACTACCCTTTTGAGCATTTTAATTTGTAATTATATCAAAAAAACTCTAGGGCTATAAGATAAAATTAATCTTAATAAAAGATTAGTTTTTGTAAAATTAGGCAACTGCAAATCCCCCAATTAAAAAATCACAAAAGGTAATAGTATATGGAAAAAATAGCAGATATAATAGACTCTATTGCCCACGAAAAGGGTCTAAGCGTTGAAAAAGTAACTGAAGCTATTAAAAAAGCCTTTGTCAATACCGCAAAAAGAGTATTGGGCGAAGATTTAGAGTTTGAAGCAGAGCTCGATGAGAAGTCTAAAAGAATCAATGTCTATCAAAAGGTACTCGTAGTAGAAGATAGCGACGAGAGGGCAAAAGAGGATCCCAATCGCTATATTACTTTAAGCGAAGCAAAAGAGATCGATCCAAATGTGGAAGTGGGTGATGAGCTACGCTATAAAGTGGAGTTTGAAAAGCTTGGTAGAACTGCTGCTATGCGGCTACATAATGAGATTGAATACCATATTCAACGCCTTATTGAAGAGCAGCTCTTTCAAAAATATAAGCAAAGAGTTGGCACCATTATCAGCGGTACTGTAACCAGAGTTGACGAGGAAGAGAATACATGGGTAGAGATTGATGAAGTCAAAGGAGTTTTACCAAGAAAATTTCGTATTAAGGGGGAGTTTTTTAAGCCGGGTGATGTACTCAAGGCAATTTTAAAAAGAGTCATTGTAGATAGAAGCTACGGTATCTACTTGGAGCTTTCGCGCACTACACCTAAATTTTTGGAAGAGCTTTTAAAGCTTGAAGTGCCTGAAATCAAAGATGAGCTTATTACTATAGAAAAAGTAGCCAGAATTCCGGGAGAAAGAGCCAAAGTGGCCGTTACATCCCATAGTCCAAAAATTGATCCCGTAGGAGCGTGCGTTGGTGTGAAAGGAGTACGGATTAATGCTGTAAGCAAAGAGCTAAGAGGTGAGAGTATCGATTGTATAGAGTACTCGCCAATTCCTGAGATTTTTGTGGCAAGAAGCCTTAGCCCTGCAATTATCACTTCAGTCAAAATTGAGGGTGAAAAGGCTATTGTTACACTGCCAGCAGATCAAAAATCCAAAGCTATTGGCAAAAACGGCATCAATATTAGATTAGCTAGTATGCTCACGGGTTTTGAAATTGAGCTGATAGAAAAAGGCTCTGTAGTAGAAGATGAGCAGCAAAAACCTGCTATAACATTGCATGATCTTTTTAAAGATTAAGCTCACCTCGCAAAGGGGTTGAGCTTCATAAGAGCCAAATCGGCCAATATATTGCCTAACAGCGTCAAAAATGCAGTAATAATTAAAATGCCCAAAATTACCGGATAGTCTCTTGCCATCGCAGCCTGATAAAAAAGCAGTCCCATCCCGTTAATCCCAAAAATAGACTCCAAAATAACGCTTCCTCCAATAATACCCGGCAAAGAGAGTCCTAATATCGTAATAATAGGGGGTTTAAGATTTGGAATAATGTAGTAGAAAATAAGCTCCTTTTGCTCAATGCCTCTAGCTTTAGCAAAAAAGATGTAATCACTCTTGAGTATATCCAGAGTCAAAGAGCGAATATACTGGCTCAAACTTCCAAATCCAACAAAGACCACTACCGCAATGGGCAATACCAGATGCCAAGTAACATCGAAATAGTAAGCAATACCGCTTTTTGGCTCAAGAGAGTGTAGCCCTCCAATAGGAAACCAACCAAGCTCAACTGCAAAGAAGAGTATCAAAAGCAGAGCCAAATAAAAAGAGGGCATAGAAAAGGAGATAAGAGAGAGATTTTTTACAATCCTATCAAAAAGGCTTCCCTCTTTTAATGCTGCCAAAATCCCTGTAAAAAAGGAAATCAAAAAGATTAAAACCATTGCAACAAGATTAATACCAAGCGTCACTCCTATACGCTCTTTAATCTCCTCAATTACCGGTTTACCACTGGCAAAAGAGATCCCAAAATCAAAATGCAGCAGTGCCTTCATCCAGCTTACATACTGCTGCCATAGAGGTTTATTGAGCCCATAGATCTCTTTGAGATGCTCTAAAGACTCTTTGGTAATATTAGGATTGAGCTCTCCTGCACTCAAAAAAGAGTTTGGCGCTAGATGTATTGCAAAAAAGGAGATTATAGAAATAAGCGCTAACATCCAGATAAGATAGAAGAGTTTATGTAAAATCTGCTTTTTCATCGTAAGCGTTTAAGAGTATAGCTTTTTCCCTCTTCCAACTCATCAGTTATATCAACGATTGTATTATCATCTTTAATTTTAAGCTTTCGAATAACACCTCCAAAAGTTAAAAACCCAAGCCGTGCACCCTCACCGATATTAATTTTTATAATCTTCCTCTTAGGATCTAACTTTTCAACAATCCACTTACCCTCTATCACCTTACTACTATGACCAACTTTCTTCTTAAAAACCGCTCTATCTTTGGTAAAGGCGTAAGAGATGCCATCCCCCTCCCATCTGCCAAACAGCATTTTTACAAGAGGCTCATCTTTATACTTTTTATCTACTGCTCTCTCTAAACTGTTAGCAGCCTCTACTTTGGTAGCTTCTACCTTCTCCCATGTGCCATCGGGTTTAATGGCAATCGTCTCACCCCCTTTTTTCACTACTTTTACCTCTTGCCAAGTACCATCAGGTTTAAGCTCAATCACTTTTCCATTTTCCAATGTAATATACTCTCCTGCCAACAGTAGAGTTGCAACAAAGAGAGCTACAATAATTTTTCTCATTATAAATCCTTTATGAGGCAATGCAAAGATTGTAGTACAAAGAAGTTTAAAAGAAGATAATATTCGGGCAAGAGCCCGAATAGTGAAGTTGAAAAATAGTTAGAAGTTGTAAGTTAGATAGAGTTGAACAGTATTGTACCCATCTCCACCATTTTGATCATCGGCATCAGTGTAGATATATGCAAGTGTTGCATTGAAATTACCAAAAGATTTACCAGCAGTTACAGTAAATTCACTCATATCAACATTTGTTGTATCATTAGTTGTGCTTGTATATTGAGCAAAAAGATCTGCAACACCTTCCATATTGTATCCTGCACTGATCATCCAAGCATCAGTATCAGGAGCACCTACATAGCCATAGTTCCACCAAACTTCTGTATAGAGTTTAGATTGAGAGCCTCTCAAACCTGTTGCAGTGTTTGCAATAGGTACTACTCCATCTTCATCAGTAGATGAGTATGCTGCAGCTAGTTTCAATCCATCAAGATTATATCCAAGTTTTACAGCCCAAGCACTTGACTCATCAAGATTATCAATTTGTCCTTGAGGATCAATATATGCATACTGCAATCCCGCAACCAAACCTGGCATTGCATCTTCAAAATTTACATCTGCTTGCACCCACCAAGCATTTGCAATATCAGCTACATCGTAAAACCATACTTGTGCAGTAGTCATAGGGATAAGTTTTGTAATAGCAGCAACTGCATATGCACCACCATCTACTTTGCTAGCATCTAAATTATAAGCACTAACAATTGCACTTCCATATGTTTCAAAAGGATCTGTACCATTAGAGATACCATATACTACACGACCATCAGGAGCACCATTACCTCTACCAACCCATGCAGCTACCAAAGTGGTATCTGGAAGATCGTTGTTAAGAATTACAGCTGCGTCAAAACTGTTTGCAGCAATATTCCATTTTTCGCTAAATGCTAGTGGAGTATCAAGCTCTTGACGACCAACTTTAATAGTAGTATTACCAAGTTTTCCTGCCAACCAAGCCTCATTGACCCACCACTGAGCATCTGTACCTACAAAGTTACCATTTCTATCAGTTGCACCTGCCCATACATCAGATACAAGGTTGTTTTCAAGACCTAGAGTTGAAAGACCAATTGCACTGATTTTACCAGATACACCATTTGCCAAATCTGCACTTACAGCAATTGTAGCTGCTGCTTGACCATATGAGCTTTTTTTATCAAAAAGATCATTTGGATCTTGATCACTTGTTCCATAGAATAGTTTTGCATTTCCGCTAAATTTCACATTTTCTACATCTGCGAATGCACTTACTCCAAGCGCTATAATCGCAGCAAGACTTAATTTTGCCAGTTTCATCACCTACTCCTTTATCGTAAGAATAACTTTACAACGAAAATTATAGCACACTTTCCTTAAATTTTTGTTATTTTTTGACTATTTAATTTTTCTCCCTATCCCATACTAAAACCGTCTTGCCATCTACCTCTTCAACCTCTGCAAGTCCCATAATATGGTATCCTGCATCTACATAGTGCACCTCTCCTGTTACACCGCTAGCCAAATCGCTAAGCAGATACATTGCACTATTACCCACCTCATCAATAGTAACATTTTTTCTTAAGGGCGAGTTTAACTCATTCCATTTAAGAATAGTGCGAAAATCGCCTATACCGCTAGCTGCCAATGTTTTAATAGGTCCAGCGCTGATTGCATTAACTCTAATATTTTGCGGCCCCAAATCTGCAGCCAAATAGCGCACACTTGCCTCAAGCGCTGCTTTTGCCACTCCCATAACATTATAGTGGGGAATATAGCGCACTGAGCCAAGATAGCTAAGTGTTACAACACTTGCACCCTCACTCATAAGAGGTAAAAGCTCTCTTACCAGCTCAATCAATGAATAGACTGAGATATTCATTGCAATCTCAAAAGCCTCTTTTGAGGTGTTAACAAATCTGCCGTCTAAAGCCTCTCTTGGAGCAAAGGCTACTGAGTGTACTAAAAAGTCAAGCTTGCCAAAATCCTTTTCTAACGCCTCTTTTAAAGCAGTAAACTCCTCTTTCTGTGCCACATCCAATTTATAAATCTTCTCGCTGCCAAACTCCTTGGCAATTGGCTCAACCCTTTTTTTAATGGCATCATTCAGATAGGTAAAAGCAAGCTCTGCCCCTTCTCTGTGACACGCCTTTGCAATCCCATAGGCAATCGATTTATTGTTTGCCACACCTACAATTAATCCTTTTTTACCCTCCATTAGTCCCATTACATCTCCTTTGCAATCTCTATCATAGTTATAAACTGCTCTACATTCCAGCTAGCACTGCCAATAAGCACCCCATCACATTTGGCAATGGAGAGGATCTCGGCGATATTGCCTCTTTTTACACTTCCACCATATAGCAGTGGTGCAGGAGTGATTTGGCTTACAAACTCCAAAACCTCCTCAATATCTTCTGCTTTTGCACTCTTGCCTGTACCTATCGCCCATACAGGCTCATAGGCAACAATAAGCTTTTCATAGGCTCTATCGATTCCATCAAACTGATGCTTTATACTCCTAAAAGTAGTACCTGCCTCTCTTTGCTCTAATGTCTCACCAACGCAATAAACTATTTCAAAGCCTTGCTCCTGATAAAAGGCAAACTTTTTGGCAATAAGCTCTTGAGTCTCATTAAATATATGGCGCCTCTCACTATGCCCAAGTAGTAGCGTCTCTATGCCAAACTCCTCTAGCTGCTCAAGCCCAATCTCTCCTGTGTAAGAGCCACTCTTAGCAGCATAAGCGTTTTGCGCCCCAATAGTGGCTATACTCTCATATTTATCTAGCGCAGTTGCAGGAGGAAAGAGGAAAAGGCGCATATTAGGTGCTAACTCTATTTCGTTTAATTTATTGATATAGGCTCTAGTACTGGCTCTTGTATGGTTCATCTTAAAATTGGCTACCAAAATCATTGCCCATCCTCTACCATTAACGCTTTAATACCTGGCAGCTCTTTACCTTCCAAAAGCTCTAAGCTGGCTCCACCACCTGTAGAGATAAATGTCATCTCATCATCTACACCAGCTTTGCTAATAAGGCTTGCTGTATCACCCCCGCCAATAATTTTGGTGGCATAGCTCTCTGCCACATAGTTAGCAAGCTTAATGGAGCCCCTTGCAAACTTATCGATCTCAAACACCCCCATAGGTCCATTCCACAGAATTGTCTGCACATCATTAAGTGCCTCTCTAAAGAGCCTAGTGGAAGCTAAACCAATATCTAAACCCATCCAATCTTTGGGAATCTCTTTGAAAGTGACAAACTTTACGGGAGCATCCTCACTAAGCTCAGGAGCTACCACAAAATCAACAGGCAAATAGAGCTTAACCCCAAGCTTTGCGGCCTCATCCAAAATATTTTTTGCCTCATCTATCAACTCATCCTCTACCAAACTTTTACCTACTTCTTCACCCAAAGCCTTCAGAAAAGTAAAAGCCATCCCCCCGCCAATAATCATCTTGTCAACTTTAGGCAAGAGATTAATAAGGGCTCCCAATTTTCCTGAGACTTTACTACCCCCCACAATTGCCAAAAAGGGTCTTGTTGGATTTTCTAAAAGTTTATAGAGATATTTAATCTCTTTTAGCAGTAAAAAGCCAGCAGCCTTGTGATTTTTATCATAAAATCTGGTAATAGCCTCTACAGAAGCGTGTGCCCTGTGGCTTACGCCAAAAGCATCATTGATATAAAACTCTCCAAATTGGCTAAGCTCTTTGGCAAACTCGGGATCGTTTTTGGTCTCTCCGGCCTCAAAGCGAAGGTTTTCAAGCAGTAAAACCCCCCCCTCTTGCAGCTTTTTAGCTTTACTTTTGGCATCTTCGCCCACCACATCCTGAGCCATAATAATCTCTTGTTTTAATAGTGTATGCAGTCTCTTTGCCACAGGCTTAAGGGAGTATTTTGGATCATACCCTTTAGGTCTGCCAAGGTGGCTAGCAAGCACCACTTTACAATCGTTATCCAAGCAGTAGCGAATTGTAGGAAGGGCTGCTCTTATTCTTCGATCATCTGTAATATTGCCATACTCATCTAGCGGCACATTAAAATCGCAGCGAATAAAGACCCTATCACCTGCACCAAGCTCTAACTCCTTGATAGATTTTATATGCATACTACTCCTTTGTTATAAACTTTGCCATATCTAAAAGTCTATTGGCATACCCCCACTCATTATCATACCAGCACATAACTTTGAGCAGATTATCTCCTACTACCTGCACCAAATCGGCTGCTACAATGCAGCTGTAAGAGGAGTTGAGAAAATCTTGCGAAACCCTATACTCCTCATCAACATAAAGCACCCCTTCCATCTGCTTTTGGCTTGCCTCTTTAAACAGCTCTACCACCTCCTCTTTGGTACAAGGCTTATCTAACACCACATCAAGATCCATAAGTGATACATCAGCCACAGGCACCCTCACACTTCTACCATCCAATTTATCTTTAAGATTTGGCAACACCCTAAAGATTGCTCTAGCAGCCCCTGTGGTGGTGGGAATAATATTGATAGCTGCGCTTCTGCTGCGCCGAATCTCTCTTTTATGATCGCTATCAAGCAGGTTTTGATCGATTGTATAGCTGTGAATTGTCGTCATGAGCCCTTTTTGGATGCCATACTGCTCATCCAAAAGTTTGGCAATTGGGGCCAGACAATTGGTAGTGCAACTGGCATTGGAGATAAAATTCTGGCCTTTATATGTAAGGTGATTGACTCCATAAACAAATGTGGGGGTATCATCGGTTGCTGGGGCTGAAAGAATTACTTTTTTAGCACTTTTTAGATGGGAGCCAGAGAGCTCATAGCTTAAAAACTTTCCCGTAGCCTCTATCACCACATCTGCACCCAAAAAGTCTATATCTTTGGGATTGCTGTGGTGAGATATGGCTACATTTTGATGAGCGATTTTAAGGCAGTTTTCATCAATATACTCTACCTCTTTCTCATACGCCCCATGCACTGAATCAAATCGTAACAGATAAGCCATCATTTTCGTATCCATAATATCATTGATGGCTACCAGCTCAAACTCATCTGTTAGATTACGCACTAGCGCACGCCCAATCCTGCCAAAACCGTTGAGTGCAATCCGTATTCCCATCTGTTACCCTCAAAATTTTGAAAGATTTTATCTAAAACAAACTATAATTTTGGTTAAAAGGAGCAAGATGAAAATAGCAATTTTTGGAGGAAGTTTTGATCCCCCCCATAAGGGACACATTGCAATTGTCCAAAAAGCCCTGGCAATGTTAGATATTGACTACCTCTTTGTAGTCCCAGCCTATCGCAACCCTTTGAAATCCCATTTCAATGCCCCTCCAAATTTACGCCTAAGATGGCTCAAAAAGATTTTTCTCACACAAAAAAGAGTAATTGTAAGCGATTATGAGATACAACGAGGTAAACCCACCTATACCTTGCAGACCCTCCAGTATCTGCGCAAAAAGTATGCCCCTAAAAAGATCTATCTCATAATTGGCAGCGATAATCTAAAGAGTCTGCATCTATGGTATCAATATAAAAGGTTACGAAAGTTAGCTGAGTTTGTAGTGGTAACAAGAAGAGGCTATAAAGTGCCAAAAAGGTATAAAAAGATTGTGCTTGATATTCCTATTAGCTCTACCCAGTTGCGCAAGAAGCCCCAAAGAAGATACCTCTTTGCACCTCTTGCTAGGCAGATTATTGGCTTTTATCGCTCATTAACTCACGCAAAAACTCCTCAATCCTATATTTATCCCGGTAGGCTTGAGTCATAAGATGCACCAAAATATCTCCCAAATCTATTACAATCCACTCCTCTCCCTCTTGCACCTTTAAAAACTGCTCCCCTTTTGGTTTGAGCTCCTCCTTGAGGTAATCCAGTAGAGCCGCGGTATGTTTATCGCTCAAAGAGGTAGCAATAATAACGCTATCAACAAAATAGTCCCCACCCCTTGTATCAATCACCTCTACATTTTCGCCCTTTTTATTCTCAAGCACCTCTTTAATATCTTTACACCTACTCTCTAAACTTCTCATTCCTACATCCTATATTTTGCCTCGATACCCAAAAGACGCAAACCAACGCGAATAGAGAGTGCTACCACTAGCAAAAGCTTAAGATACCTCTCCTCATTTTCAGTGCCTATAACTTTGTGTTTGTTGTAAAAGCTATGCAGCTGTGCTGCAAGAGTTTTAAGATAATCGGTGACTCTTTGCAACTCTCTTTTATAAAAAGCATCTTCTATCACTTCTGGCAAAAGCAGAGCGCTAAAGAGCAGATCCTTTGCCTCCTCATTGAGCCCTTTAAGCGGTACATCTATCACATCTTCTAAACTTTTACCAGCCTTTTGCATCACTGAGTTGATACGAGCGTGGGCGTAGTTGATATAGTAAACTGGATTGGAGCTATCCTCTTTTTTGAGCATCTCCACATCAAACTCTAAATGGGTATCACTCTTTTTACTTAAAAACATAAATTTTAGCGCATCTGCTCCAATCTCCTCCACCACCTCGCTCATCAAGATAAAGTTTCCTGCTCTCTTACTCATCTTATAAGGCTCACCCCCTTTGAGCAGTGAGACCATCTGGGCTAGAATAATTTCAAGCTTATTAGGATCAAAGCCCAAAAATTTAATAGCTGCTTTGACTCTAGATATATAGCCGTGGTGATCTGCTCCCCAGATGTTGATATAGCGATCAAAGCCTCTTTGAAACTTGGTATAGTGGTAGATAATATCGCCTGCCAGATAGGTTGGACGCCCATCTTCTCGCACCACGACTCTATCTTTCTCGTCCCCGTACTCGCTAGATCGCAACCATAGCTTGCCATCTTTTTCATAAATGGCTTCATGCTCTCGCAGTTTGGCCAACACCTCGTCCCACTTTTGGTAGAGCTCCTTTTCGCTCACAAAGCTATCAAACTCGATCCCAACATCTGCTAAATTGGATCGAATAAGCTCCATCATCTCATCTTTGCCCCATTCACTGAGCTTTTCAATCTGCTTTTGCTCCACTATCTCCTTGCCAAATAGCTCTAGCGCCTTTTTGGCTAAATCTTTAATATACTCGCCTCTGTAATACTCCTCTGGCCACTCCACCTCTTTACCCAAAATCTCACAAGCGCTAAGATATATGGAGAGCCCCAGCAAATAGATCTGATTGCCTGCATCATTGATATAATACTCTTTGACAATCTCATTGCCCAGATGCTTGCCTATTCGGCTTAGTGCTTCGCCAATAACAGCGCCTCTGGCGTGTCCTATATGCAGAGGACCTGTTGGATTGGCGCTGACAAACTCCAGCAAAATCTTTTGAGCCTGCTCATCCTTTCCAAACTCTTCTTCATTTTGTAAAGCCCAAGTTGCATACTGATCCAAAAACTCTTCGCTAAGCTTAAAATTGACATAGCCTCTAACAGGCTCCACCTTCTCAAACATAGTAAGTTTAGAAAAACTTTTGGCTAATTCATCAGCTATCTGCATAGGAGAGCGTCTTAGCTCCTTTGCCAAAGCAAAGGCGATCGGTGTAGCAAAATGGCCAAACTTCTTATCTTTTGGCTTTTCTAATACAATATCTTTTTGTACCAGTTGTTGAAGCTCTTGTTGTACTCGTTTTTTCAAGCTGGTATCCTTGCTTCAAAATTGTAAGCAGAAACTCTGCTTACATTACGCCTCTTTTTTCTCAGGCGTTGCAGTAGTTTGTGTAGTAGATGCAGTAGTCTCTTTTTCAATCTCTTTTTTTGGTGCTGCTACCTCTTCTTCATCCTCTCTCATAGCCTTTTTAAAGTTTTTAATGCCGCTTCCAATTCCTTTGGCAAGCTCTGGAATCTTCTTCGCACCAAAAAGCAATACAACAATTGCTAATATTACCAGAAGCTCTGGCATACTTGGCATACCCATCCTCTCTCCTTCATTATTTTTACAAAATAATACTCAAAATTTCTTAATATGGCTTTATACTACCACGAGTTTATAAACTTCTCTATCTCCTCTTTATCTTTTTTCAATCTAGCAACCTCTACCAAAGCCAAAATCAGCTCTTGAGACCTTTTTAAATCACTATTAATCAAAATATAGTCATACTCTCTCATATAAGCCATCTCTTCAATGGCATTTTGCAATCTTTTCTCAATTATCTCTTGGCTATCTGTACCTCGGGCTATAAGCCTTTGGCGAAGCTCCTCTTTGGTTGGAGTTGTAATAAAAACAGAGGTTAGAAGTGAGGCAAGAGAGCTTTTTTTGATACTCATAAATCCTTGCACATCAACATCAAAGAGTACAAGTTTACCAGCCTCAATAGCATCTAAAACGGGGCGCAAAGAGGTGCCGTAGTAGTTGCCGTGCACATTCGCCCACTCCAAAAACATTCCAGCTTCAATCTCTTTCTCAAACTCCTCTTTGGTTACAAAATAGTAGTCTTTGCCATCTATCTCTCCTGCTCTTTTGGCTCTAGTAGTAGTAGAGATACTAAAATAGACATCACTCTCATTTTCCAAAATTGTCTGAATCAATGTGCTTTTACCACTTCCGCTGGGACCTGATAGCAGAAGTATCGCTCCTTTGTGAAATTTCATCATTTCTCTGGAAAGGAGATTTTAATCGTTATGTCTAGCCTCATTCCATCTAAAAGCTCTCTTAAAGTAGAGGCATCGAGATCTTTTACAGCCTCTTGGGCTACCTCTTTGACTATCTGCTCTTTTGGTGTATCAACTGTTGACTCTTTTTTAGGCTGCTCCACAGGCTCTGGCTCCTTTATTGGCTCTATTACTGGCTCTAACTTCTCCTCCTCCGTAATAAGAGAAGTCAATATCGACTCAGGAGTCATCTCCTTTTTGGGTTGAGGAGGCTCTGCAGTCATCACCTCAATTGGCTTCTCTTTTGTCTCTTCTAAAAGTTGTGTCACTTTTTCTACCTCTTGCTCATCTAAAACACCGCTTTTAGGAAGATCCGCACTAACAAACGGAGACTCCTCTTCTGTCTCTTCAACCTCTACAATTTTCTCTACCTCTGATGACTCAAGTTTTGGCTCAAACTCCTTAAGATAGTCATCCTCCTCTTCATCAGACACCAAAAAACGATCCAAAGTAGCATTTACCTCTTCTTGGGGTTGCTCTTTTGGCTCCTCCTCTAAAGAGACTCCCTCTTTTTCTAATTCACTCTTTACTTCTCGTAAAATCTCAATAAGATCCGTTGGTAAAAAAGGTTTTGTCAAGACAAAATCAAATCCCTCCTGCTCCATACTTTTAGAAGCGGTAATAAGCCCCAACTTTGCAAATTTGATATTGCGTTTAATATCTTCTAAAAAGTTTTCATCATACATCTCATCATCAATAACTACTACTTCAAAACGCCCTTTTGGCAGATCATAGACACTGTCGCACTCCTCTATCTCAAAGCCTGCCTTGGGTACGCTCATAAGCATCATACGGGAAACCACAGGATTTTTGTTTATTAGTAAGAGCTTCATCTGACAATCCTTTTCATTTTATGAATTTTAATATTTTTTTGCTTTAATTTTACTATCAAAGGAGCATTATGAAAAAACTATTACTATTATCGATGGTTGCTATCTTTTTATTAGGAAATGAGCTCTACTTTTTGCCTTTTGAAGCACACAAAGCGCAAAAAAAGCTTCTTTTTTGGATAGACAATGCCAAAAACTCTATCGATATTGCCATATATAGCTTTACCAATAAAACAATAGCAAAACACCTTAAAAATGCTGCAAAAAGAGGAGTAAAGATTCGTATTGTAGCCGATTATAAACAGAATTTAAAAAGCCGTTATTCACAAATTGGTTATTTGGCTAAATATAAAAACATAGATATTCATCTTCTTCAAGGAAAATATGTAAAAAGAGGAGAGTATTATGGCAAGATGCATATGAAATTGGCTATTATCGATTATAAAAGACTCATATTTGGCTCAGCCAACTGGTCATATTCAGCGTTTCGTAGCAATTATGAATTGCTATATTTTTTAGAAGAGTATGCAAAAGCAAAAAAAGCAAAGAAGTATTTTAATCTACTCTACTCTCTTGCATCTTCATACTGATGAAGGCTTGGCAACTATTTTCTGCCAAGCTCTTTAATTCTTGCAGCTTTACCTTTTCTCTCTCTGAGGTAGTAGAGTTTTGCTCTTCTTACGCGACCTCTTCTAATCACTTTAATATCTTTGATACTATCGCTATATAGTGGAAAAATTCTCTCTACACCGATATTGTTTGCACCAACTTTTCTCACTGTAAAGGTTTTACCAGTACCTTCACCTCTTATAGCAATACAGACACCCTCAAAGTTTTGTATTCTTGTTTTATCCCCCTCTTTAATCTCCACAGCCACTCTAACAGTATCGCCCGCTCTAAAATCAGGCACCTGCTTTGCTTCAATCTGGCTTTTCTCAAAGTGCTCGATATACTTATTTCTCATGCTCTATCCTTTTATCAGGTCTATAGTACTTCGTCCTCATCAGAGCCATACCATATTTTAAGGCGCCAATTTTACTATGATTTCCCTTTAAAAACTCTAAAACTATTTTGCTACCATTAAACTCATCTGGCTTGGTAAATGCCGGAGCTTCCAAAAGGCCATCCTCAAAACTCTCCTCCTCCAAAGAGTCCTCATTGCCAAGCACTCCCGGTATATTCCTTAGGATCGCATCACTCATTGCCAAAGCTGCCAACTCTCCCCCGCTTAAAATAAAATCGCCAAGACTAAGCACCTCATCAGCATACAGCTCAATAAGCCTCTCATCAAATCCCTCATACCGTCCGCAAACAAAAATAAGATGCCTTTTTTTAGCAAGTCTTTTAGCATCTTTTTGGTTAAATCTCTTTGCTACAGGTGTAACAAAAATAGTCCAGGAATCTTTCTGTTTTACTGCTTGTAATGCCTCTACGATGGGTTGAGGCTCAAGCAGCATCCCAGCCCCACCCCCAACCTTTGGCCTATCTACTTTTTTATGGCGGTTGGCGCTAAACTCTCTAAAATTGATAAACTCAATAGTAAAAAGCCCCTTTTGCAGCGCCCTTTTTAAAATAGAGTCTTCAAAGTAGCACTGCATAAGCTGAGGAAAGAGAGTAAGATAGCTAATTTTCATTAGGAAGCTTCTAAAATCTCTTTGGCGCCATCTGCTTCAATTACTTTTCTCTCAAGATCAACATCTTTTATAAATTTATCCAAAAATGGCACCAAAAATCGCTTGGGAAGTTTTTGTTTTTGTAACGCTTCATCTGTAACAACTACAAGATAATCTGCTGCTGGCAGACGCTCAATATCCACAACCCTGCCAAGAAGCTCACCATCTTCATAAAGCCTTAACCCTATAATATCAAACCAAAAATACTCATCTTCGCCAAGCTCAATCTGCTCTTTTGTTTTGCTCTCATCACTATAGAGATAGGCATTGGTATATTTTTTTGCCTCTTCAGGGGAGTTGATGCCAACTAGCTTAATCGTGCCTCGTGCAAGGTTGATGCGCTCAATCTTAACATCTCCTCGATCACTCTCAAATACTGCCCCTGCCTGAAACTGCTCAGGAAAGTCACACAGATTAAAAAAGCGCATCTCCCCTTTGAGCCCTACACTTCGCCCTAGCCTCGCGATAGCTAGCCTCTTCACTAACTACTCCTTTGGCTGGACATTGACCTTATAGCTTACTCCATCTTTGGCTTTACATCCTGAGATAACGGTCTTAATTGCCCCAATCATCTTACCCTCTTTGCCAATAATTTTGCCAGCATCAACTTTATTGGCATAGATAGTAATTTCGGTAAAGCTTGGATTTACTCTATTACTCACCACCTCAATATCTTCAGGATGGTTTGCCAAGAGTTTTGCAAACTCTCTGACAAAATCTTCAACCATTATTTCGCTTCCGCCCACTCACTGATTTTTTTAACTCTATCACTCATCTTTGCCCCAACACCAAGCCAATAGTTAAGTCTCTCTTTATCAATTTTTGCAGTTGAAGGCTCTGTCAAAGGATTATAGTAGCCAATAACTTCAATCCAACCGCTATCTCTTCTTTTTCTGCTATCTGTTACAACAATCCTATAAAAAGGCTTCTTTTTTCTACCAAATCTTGCAAGTCTAATGACTGTCATATACGCTTCTCCTTTGTTTTGTTGATAATATTTTAACCACTTTGCACCACAATGCAAAGTAGTCAAAACATTATCGAACTGGTGGGATTCCACCGCCTCCCATCTGTTTCATAAGATTTTGCATATCTTGCATACCCTTTTTGCCAGCAAACTTCTTAGCAAATTTGGCTGCATTATTAAACTGCTTGAGGATCTTATTGACCTCTTGTAAGGAAAGTCCCGCCCCTTGAGCGATACGGCGCTTTCTGGAGTTGTTTTTAAGAATTAAATCAGGATCTTTTCGCTCTTTTGGCGTCATAGAATTAATCATTGCTTTGATCTTTTTAATCTCTTTGGAGTTTTCAAGATCCAAATCTTTTATAGCCTTTGCCATATTGCCCATACCGGGGATCATAGCAATGAGGTTTTTAAGACTTCCCATCTTTTTAATGGACTCTAGCTGCTCGAGAAAATCTTCAAAATTAAATTTTCCTTTGGCAATCTTTTTGCTAATCTTTTTTGCCTGCTTCTCATCAATAACTGCTGCAGTCTTTTCTGCTAACGACTCAATATCGCCTGCTCCCATTAATCGGCTAGTAATTCGCTCTGGAATAAAAACTTCCAGATCTGGCATCTTCTCGCCAGTCCCGATAAATCGCAAAGGCACATGGATCTGATGGGCTAAACTCAAGGCCACCCCACCTTTGCTATCACCATCATACTTTGTAAGAATAACGCCTGTAATGCCTATCTCTTCATTAAACTTTGCTGCACTTCTAACTGCATCTTGACCCGTCAAAGAGTCAGCTACATAAAAGACTTCATCAGGATTAGCTGCCTCTTTGACCTCTTTTAACTCCTGCATCAGCGCTTCATCAATTGCCAAACGCCCAGCAGTATCGATAATTACTACATCATAGAGCTTCTCTTTGGCTAGAGCCAAAGCCTCTTTGACAATAGCTACCGGATCCTTTTGCTCCTCTTTGCCAAAAAAGTCCACATCGATCTGCTCGGCAATCTGGCGTAACTGCTCCACTGCAGCCAGTCTTTGCAAATCGGCAGCCACCAAAAGCACCTTTTTGCCTCTTAGCTTCAAATAGTTAGCAAGCTTGCCAGCAGTTGTAGTTTTACCACTTCCTTGAAGTCCCGTCATAAGCACTACAGTTGGAGGATGCGTTGCATAGACAAAGCCCTGTTTGCCAGGGGCTGTAAGAATTTGGGTAAGATTTTTTTGAAGAGCCTCTAAAAAGCTCTCTCTACCAATCCCTTTTGCTTTAGTATCAATCTCTACGCGCTGCAAAAGCTCTTTGACAACTTTATGGTGCACATCGGATTTAAGCAGACTCTTTCTTAGCTCCGTTAAAGCTTTCTTTAAAGCTTTCTCATCATCTTTGAAACGGATCTTTTTTAGTGCACTATTAAAAGAGTTTGAAAGCGCTTCAAACAAATCTTACCCCTTACTATTTTTGAGTGTGCAATTTTACTTAAAAAATCATTAATTTTAGCTAAATTTAATATTCTTCACTCAATCCTAAAATCCTCTGGCTCAGAAGCTTCGAAACTATATCCCAAAAGCTCAATCTTTTTTGCATGCAGCATGAGCCTCTTCCACTCTCTGCCTCCATAGAGCCTATCCCCCAGTATGGGATGTCCACTTCTTGCTAAGTGCAAGCGAATCTGATGGGTACGTCCCGTTTTAATCACTACTTTTACTTTTGTCTTTTTGCCGTGAATCTCCAAAGGCTCTACATAGGTGTGGGCTGGCTTGCCTTTGGATTTTGAGAGTTTCGATTTAGCAATAGCCCCCTTTTTAATAGTAAGAATTGGATAATCCACCTCAAAACTTTGTGCCACAATGCCATCTACCCAGGCTACATACTCTTTATAGACTCTTTGCGTCCTAAACTCCTCAACCGCTTTTTGCTTGAACTCTTCTGTTTTCGCCAAAAGCAATACTCCGCTGGTCTCTTTATCAAGGCGATGGATTAGCTCATATTCACCCGCTAGCTCATCGCTTACTACAAATGGGGGCTTGTTAATGGCTACGATATTTTCATCTTCATATATAATTTCTGGCTTTTGTAATTTCTTCACATTAAACTTGGTGCCAACTGGCAGCTCACCTCTTGCGATCATAACTTTGCGACTGCCAACATATACCAAACCCCTATCAATAAGCTCTTTTGCCTTTTTATTGGAAATATCTAGCTGTCTGGCCAAAAGTTTATAGGCTTTCTCTCTCAAGCACTTCCTTTATTTTTTCGCAATTATACCTTAAATTGATTTAAGTTTCTTGCATAGTGGTAATGAAGTGCTCAACAAGCTCGTTATGTGGGATTTTGATGCGTTTTTGCTTGCTCGTCTCTCCACTAACAAACTCAATTTCACTTTTTGCCACCTTAAAGGTTTTGGAGAGGAATTTCACAAGCTCTTTATTGGCGGCACCTTCAACTGCCGGGGCTTTGATGTTGATTTTAAGACTATCGCCTAAAATCCCAGCTATTTTATTCTTGCTAGAGTTTGGCTGAGCTTTGATTGTAAAAATTACAAAATTCTCTTTGATTTCATACCACACTTTTAATTGCTCCTAAGACTCTGTTTGCATCAAATGAAGCTACAATCTTTGTTGGCTGCCACATATTTTTTTGCAAAACTTCTTGAAGTTTGGAGGTATCGACGATCTCAATACCCTTAACTGCTGCATAAGACTCTTTTTGGTTGAAAATATGCTCACCACTGACTATTGGCACACCAAAAAATGCAGGCTCAATGGGATTATGCCCACCAACTGGTACGAAACTCCCTCCAAGTATCACTAAATCGGCTACAGCGTAGAGATTGACAAGCTCTCCCATCACATCCACAAGCACAATATCTGCATCTAAGCTCTCTTTTTGACTAAGTCTGTGATAGCGCAAATCTTCTCGCTTGGCAATATGGCTTAAAAGCTCATCCACCTCATCAAAACGCTCAGGATGGCGAGGGACAACTACAAGAGTAGTTTTATCTTTTTGGCTCATAACCCAATCTGTGGCAATGATCTCCTCTTCTGGATCGTGGGTGCTGGCTGCTACGATAATGGGGCGAATTTTTGTATAGTGTTTGGTGACTTTTGGCTTGCCCAAAAGCTTGATATTACCCACTACCTTCACATTTTTTGCCCCCAAAAGCTCCAGGCGCTCTTTATCAATCTCCCTTTGAGCAAAGACATAATCGATATTGGCAAAGATACGCCGATAAAGCCACGCAAAACGCTTGTAGCGCGGATATGAGCGATCACTAATTCTAGCATTGATCAAAAAGGTTTTTGCTCCTCTTTTTCTTGAGAGATAAAAGAGCAGATACCACAGCTCAGCCTCCATTACCACAACTGCTTTTTGGGGCTTTAGCCACCACCAAAGCAGTGGCTCAAAAGGAAGATAGCGCACATTGGCATTACGATATTTTCTTGCTACTTCAAAGCCTGTTTGGGTAATGACACTAATATTTACCTCTTCAAACTCCTCTACTAAAGGCGCCAATGCTTTGGTCTCGCCTAGTGAGCAGGCGTGAAAGTAGATAGAATTTTTATTAAAAGGGGGATTTTTGTAAAGGAGAAATCTTGCTGGAATTGAGCGTCTATATTTTTGTTTGAAGCTAAGCGCAAAAAGCGCCGGTAAAGAGAGGATATAAAAAAGCGATACCACAAAGGTATAGAGGTAGACAAACACGCTTTTTTACGCCTCTTCTTCCTCTAAATAGAGGATTCTACCGCAGTGTGGGCAAGTAGTGATCTCCTCACCTTTAATAACACTTGCATAGGTTTTGTCGTTGATTTTCATAAAGCATCCCATACAGGCCTGTTTTCTCACAGGCACTACTGCCGTATTGCCTGCCCATCGGCGAATCTTCTCATAAAAGATGAGAATTTGTTGAGGAATTTTCGCAATAAGCTCACTCTTTTGTCTAAAGAGCTCCTCTTTTTCCTTCTCTAATTCTTCCAGCTCCTGCTCTACTTCCTTTTTGAGCTCTGCTAGTTTCTCATCAGCCTCTTTGAGACGCTCTTTAAAGCTTGCAATCTCCTCCTCTTTTGTCTCGCAAAGATTTTCCAGTCTTGCAATCTCTTCATTGGCAAAATTGATCTGCTCTTTTGCAATATCCTCTTCAAGTTGCAGAGCTTTAACCTCTTTTTCTGTCTTTACTTGTGCACTCTTTTTTTCAAGCTCTTGGAGTTTTTCGCTAAGCTCTTTGAGATGCAGCTCATTTTTGCTTTTTTTAAGCTCACACTCTTTAATATCATTTTCCAACTGCTCTATCATTTTGGCAATCTCATCACGCTCTTTTTGCGCATTTTTGAGTCTTTGCTCAACCTGCGCCATTTTGGGAGTAAAATCATCAATGGCTTTATCAATCTTTGCCAGCTTTACCAACTCATCAATATACTCTTTCATCACCCACCTCTAACGGATTTTTAATTGATGCAATTATAGCCTTAATTCCTCGTCTTTGCAATTGCTCCTTTAAAGCCTCTCCAAAGTAGCACTCACTCTCAAAATGGCCAATATCTATTATATTGATACCAAGCATCTTGGCTTTCATCGCATCGTGATATTTGAGATCACCTGTCAAAAAAAGATCAGCCTTTACAAAATCCAAAAGTCCTCCACCGCTGCCTGTTGTCAGTGCAATGCGCTCAATCTGCTCTTTCGCTCTTACATAGCGAGGCGCTACAAGGCCAAAAGCCTCACTTACCCAATGAAGAGCTTTATCGAAATCCACACTCCTTGCAAAATAGCAGATAAACTCTTCGCATTCTGGCTCTACTTGCAACACATTTTTGGCTACATAGCGGTTAAGATGGGTTTTATCAAAGTTGGTATGCATAGCAATGAGAGCTATATCTTTTTTTATGAGCTTTGCTATAAGCTTTGATGGGTAGGAGCTAAACTCAATTGAGCGTAGTTTACTAAAAATTAAAGGGTGATGAGTAATAAGCAAGGAATTTGAAGGTAAAGTATCTATAAGCTCCTCATCTACATCTATACAGAGAAAAATCTTCTCAATCTTTTGATTAAAACTGCCCACCTGCAGACCGCTATTATCCCAACTCTCCTGCAGACTAAAGGGGCTTATCTCATCAAGCAGAGACAGAATCTCTTTGACTCTCATCTAAGCTCTCTTTATAGATTGTAGCACACCCTTTGGCTAGCTCTCTTACTTTTAATATATAGTTTTGTCTTTGGGTAACGCTAATAGCTTTTCTTGCATCTAAAGTATTAAATATATGGCTTGCTAGCAGACAGTAATCGTATGCTGGTAGAGGAAGCTTCTGATCCAAGCATCTCTTGCACTCTTTGCTTGCATCCTCAAACCAGCCAAAAAGCATTTTCGTATCGGCTATCTCAAAATTGTATCGGCTAAACTCATATTCACTTCTTTGATGCACATCCCCATAGGTGACTACTTTGTTATCTTCTCTGCTCCAGACAATATCAAAAACGCTCTCTACTTCTTGCAGATACATAGCCAAGCGCTCAGTCCCATAGGTAATCTCTACCGCTACAGGATCACACTCATAGCCGCCTACCTGCTGAAAGTAGGTAAACTGCGTCACCTCCATACCATCAAGCCACACCTCCCAACCAAGCCCCCAGGCTCCCAAAGTAGGGCTCTCCCAGTTATCTTCTACAAAGCGTATATCGTGCTTTTGCCACTGCAACCCCAACGCCTCTAGGCTTTTAAGATAGAGCTCTTGGATATTGGCTGGGCTTGGCTTGATAAGTACTTGAAACTGATAGTATGCTCCTAGCCTATTGGGATTTTGCCCATAGCGCCCATCAGTGGGTCTACGACTTGGAGCTACATAAGCAGTTGCCCAAGGTTTGGGATCGAGAGATTTTAAAAATGTGGCTGGATGAAAAGTGCCTGCCCCACTTGGTATGTCATAGGGCTGCACAATCACGCAACCCTGCTTCGCCCAGAAGTCTTGCAGTTTTAGTAGTAATTGGCTAAAGGTAATCATAATCCAAGCTCTTTTTCGATTTTTGCCTGATCAAAGCCGCATATCCAACGACTCCCTACCAATACAACAGGTACGCCTCTGCATCCGTGGCGCAGGCAGTCCTGAGCTGCCTTTTGATCTTTGCTAATATCGATCTCTTTGAATTTAATCTGATTTTTCCTAAAGAACTGCTTTGCCCTTGTACACCAAACACATCCTGGACTTGTAAAAAGCACTACTCTTTTTTGACTCATTCTACCTCCTTTGCTAAATTTGCACAAATGAGATCCCCTACATTTTTGCCTATGTGACTAGCTACCACCTGACATTTGACTTTGAACAAAAAATAGACTCTCTCATCTTTTTTGCTCTCCATCACCTCATAGTTACCCATCCCCTTAGCTAACACTACATCAGCTCTCAAAAAGATTCTCTTTGCCTCTTTGCTAGCTCGACTAAATACAAAGCCCGGCGTATCTACACCGCTATCAATAAGCTTACACACCTCATCTAGGTTAGCTTCTTTTGCCTCTTTGATTGTCACATCATTAATAATTGGCTTGCCTCTTACAAAGTAGTATATATCCAAATCAAATACTCTTTTGATCTCTTGCATCAAAAGCTTATCAAATAGATGCTCTGCTACATTATCACCAAGTATAACTAAGCTTTGAGCTTTTTGTAATTTATTAAAAAAAGCCTCTTGATGATCGATAGCAAAGGGTGTAGTAAAGATCTTTTCAAACTCCTCTTCTAGTTTAAAACTCACCTGCATAGCAAAATCGATCACATTGCCCGCAACTGCTGCTTTAAGGGCAGTGGCTAAAGGCTTAGAGCTCTTTGCAATCTTCTCTTTGGCTAAGTGCACAAAAGGCAAAGCCTGCTGGATAGTTTTTTGTTTTTGTTTTGCATACACATCCTCAACTCCTGCTACCTCTGCCAATTTTGCATACAGAGGCACGGCTGCCTCTGGTGGAGTCTGGTTTGCATCAATTGCAGCCAACACTTTAGCAGCCTCTTGCATCATACTTTTTGCACAACGCTCCTCACACTCCAAAGCTTTAGCAACCCTTAAAGCCTGCTCATACAGACAGCTAAAGCAATCAGGCTTGAGTAGCATCTATGAGCACTTCCACTTCACTAGAATCTGCTTCCACCTTCTTAGCTTTGGCAAGGCGATCCTCTTGCAGCTTTGCTTTTAACTCCTCATCATCAATTGCCAAAATCTGCATAGCCAAATAGGCAGCATTCACTGCTCCAGCTTTTCCAACTGCTACAGTGGCTACCGGCATACCTGCTGGCATCTGTACAGTGCTTAAAAGCGCATCCATACCATCCATAAAACCGCCCTTCATAGGCACACCTATAACAGGCTTAACAGTGAGGCTTGCCACCACGCCTGCTAGATGTGCAGCCATCCCAGCAGCACAGATAAAGACCTTTGCGCCTTTCTCTTCGGCTTTTAGCACATACTCTTTTGTGCGGTGGGGGCTTCTGTGAGCGCTAGAAATTATAAGCTCATAGGGTACACCAAACTTATCCAAAATCTTCGAGCACTCCAGCATCACATCATAATCGCTCTTGCTTCCCATAATAATTGAGATAAATCGCACATTGGCTCCTTTACTTTATCGCAGCTTTTCTATACTCATCAACGGCTTTTGGCACATAGATATGAAACTTCTCAAATACAAAGGCTAAAAAATATATACTCGCATACATAGTAATTGCAATGGAAAAAAGGTTTGTAATTATAATGAAGTTTTGCTGAGAGATATGTAAGAAAAGCTTCACCACTCCCAGCACCAGTCCGATAGCAATATTTGCCAACAGCACCGCCACCAATACGCGCCACTGCCACGCCCACCAGATAGGTAAAACCTCTTTAAGTGACAATTTTATTCCTCAAAAAGCTAAAAGGAGGCAATTTGCAGGGAAGTTTTACAGGATTAACATTACCACTATGGATACACTCATACTCTCTGTTTGCCTCAATTCTATCAAGCCGCAGCCACCATCTTCCATCTCTTTGAAAAATCTCGCCTATTTCATTCTTGCAAGGCTCAATCTTGCTCTGTAGAGGTGCTACAATCTCTAAAGTATCACCTTTGCAGATCTTGTCTTTTGTAAGAAAGTGCTGGCCATCTTCAGTGACTTCTGCTTTTACTTGATGGGTGCCCTCACTTATAGAGCTATCAAGCTTTTGGGTATCGCTTTTTTCAAATGGGCGATGCACCAAATAGGCATCACTAAAGCCTCGATGCTTGGTGGTGTGAAGCTCCTCTTGGTATCTGCTAGCATCAAAACTGCTGGCATAATAGTCATCAATAGCCATCCTATACGCTCTGGTCACTGCAGCTACATAGTAATCGCTCTTGGTGCGCCC
>WGAX01000058.1 GCA_015494595.1 Nitratiruptor sp. | reverse complement strand
CCAAAAGACTCTTCCAAAAAAGTCATTTGCTCTTTGGTTGGATAGAGCCGATATTTGTAGGCTTTGAGGATTGTTTTCATATTGATATTTTACCACAAATTAGCTATAGTGTCCATATGAAAAGAGCACATTATCACGCTAAATATGATTTGAAATATCATTTAGTGTTAGTTACGAAATATCGTAAAAGATGTATTACGCAAGAGATGCTTACAAGGCTTGAAGAAATTATTAGAAGCGTTTGCAAAAAGTGGGATGTGGAAGTTTTGGAGTTTAGCGGAGAAGCCGACCATATCCATTTGCTCATATCTGCTCATCCCTCTATGGAATTATCAAAGTTTATCAACAACCTCAAAACGGTATCTTCAAGAATGATACGAAAAGAGTACAAGGAGCATTTAGCTAAATTCTATTGGAAACCTTACTTTTGGACAAGGGCATACTTTATTGCAACGGTGGGCGGTGCGCCTTTAGAAGTAATCAAGCAATACATACAATCTCAAGAAAGACCAGAGAAATAACTCTTGCTCTCGCAAGGCAAAAATTCATCTCCCTCTAAATCAATTAGATTTTAGAGGGAGAATTCTTTTTGGGTTTTGTTAAAAAAGATTTAATATCTCTTTCACCTGAGATGGAACTTTATCTTTTAGCCTCTTTTGCAGCTGCTTTTTTACCTCTTTTTTTGCACGAGCCCGTAGCATCTTACCAGCATCAATTGTAATCTTTGGATTTTTGAGTCTACCTCGAATTTTTACAAAAATTGGCATATCTTTTATGTCAATTTGCAGTTTTGCATCTACAAGCTCTTTGGCTAGGTCTACTCTGGCATTGTTTGCACTGATGTGAGTAAGTCTGCTTTGCATATCAAGCTGAGAAACAATAATTTTATCATTAATAGTACTATTAAGCTCAGTAACCTTATAAATTTCTCGTGTAATATCAAAATTTGCCATCTGTTGCAGTAAAAAGGTCATTTTGTTAGGTAAAATCCTGCCATCATAAGCTTGTGCTTGTAAAGCTCCTTTTTTTGTCGCAAGATTATAGTGCAAGTTTGCATCCATTGAAGAGTCAAATATACGAGGATAGTAGAGCATATGGGTAAGTTTTACTACTTTTATATCTTTTATAGTAGCTTTGAGATTATTGTTAACCAATTTTGCATCAATTTTGCCCCCTAATGTTTTGCTATGTAGTGTTACTGTGAGTGCCCTATCCTTTATAATCTCTCCTTGCAATTTCAAAGCCCCTCGCATCTTCTGTTTTGTAAGAAAATAGAGTCTACGCAAATCATCGATTTGAACTCTATAGGGGGCTACTACTTTAGCACTATGAATATAAAATTTTGCTCCGCGGCTAAATAGCTTCACAACATTACTAAGCAGTTGCATATCACTTGTAACAATTCCTTGATGAATTACACTTGTATCCTCAAAACTAAATCGAATAGCAGCACCCTTAATCCCAAACTCTTTGGCTATAACCACTCTATCTACTCTTCCTTCATACACTTTAGCTCTCATCCTACCGCTCAACGCTTCTGAGTCTATATTCTTCAAGACAACATCGCCATTTACAAGAGCATCTGCAAAGTGAGGCTGATAAAGCATATATAAAATCTTTTGCAGTTTTGCTTTATGCAGCTGGGCTTGTAAACTTTTTGCCTGAAGCTCTTGTACTACCAAATGGTAATCTGCACTACCATCAGCCACATTCGCTCTACCTACTATATCGATTTTTCTTTTATCCCCTTTAATACTCCCCTTAGTTTTGAGACTGCCTCGAAGCTTTTGATGTGTCAAAGGCTCAAGCTCCTCAAGCCTTGCAATATTAAGATCATAGTCTATATCAAAAGTTTGTTTAAAAAGATCAAGTGTACCAAAAGCTTGTATGCGAGTATCCTTACCCACATAAAGCTTTATACTCAAAGGAGAGAGACTAAACTCTTCCAGACGTGCTTTTACAGGTAGTTTTTGATTGAGATACTGCTCTATGAGAGGCTTTAAAAAACTATTACCGCTTGCAGTATACAGCATCCAATAGACTCCTCCTGTCACTCCTACTACAAAAAGCACTATAAAACCAAAAAACTTTTTCATCTCTTTTCCTTATGCTTTTTTAATTATTATAGCACCATTCCCTCTTTTCACAATTATTACTCTTTAATCTAAAATAACTTTAGTTTGTTTTGCTAAATTTTGCTGATAT
The DNA here is from genome assembly GCA_015494595.1 of Nitratiruptor sp. Taxonomy (GTDB): domain Bacteria; phylum Campylobacterota; class Campylobacteria; order Campylobacterales; family Nitratiruptoraceae; genus Nitratiruptor. The sequence goes on along the minus strand of WGAX01000058.1, from coordinate 633 downwards.
AAACTATTCAATTTAAGTTTTTTTTAAGCTTTTTTACTATAAAATTTTGGCACTGAAAATCTGAGAGTGACAAAAATCAAAAGGAGGGAGTATGAACTTCAAGCCACTTGGAAACAGGGTTTTGGTAGAGAGAGTCGAAGAGCCAGAAAAGACACCATCAGGTATCATTATCCCAGATAATGCAAAAGAGAAGCCACTTGAGGGAAATGTATTGGCAATCGGTCCTGAGGTTGAAGAGGAGGGACATATTAAAGTTGGTGATAGAGTAGTTTTTGCAAAATATAGCGGCACAGATATTACACTTGAAGGCAAAGAGTACTTGATTCTTCAAACAGACGATATTTTAGGAATTTTGGAATAAAAAGGAGGTGATGGATGGCAGCAAAAGAGATTCATTTTAGCGATATAGCAAGAGGTGAACTTTTTGAAGGTGTAAAAAAACTAGCAGATGCAGTAAAAGTAACTATGGGGCCAAGAGGAAGAAATGTCCTCATTCAAAAATCTTTTGGAAGTCCTAGCATTACAAAAGATGGCGTATCTGTAGCAAAAGAGATCGAGCTTCCTCATACTGTTGAGAATATGGGTGCGCAACTTGTGAAAGAGGTTGCAAGCAAAACTGCAGATGAAGCGGGT
>WGAX01000057.1 GCA_015494595.1 Nitratiruptor sp. | reverse complement strand
TCTTCTACTTTTTGACAGGTGATTGCAATATCTGGACGAAAGACATTAAACTCATCAATTATATAATCAAGCTCTGCATAAATGTAGCAAGGCTTTTTGCATTTATTAAAAGCAGTGCCAATATCTATAATGATTTTGGATAGTATAGCTTGATGCGCTCCTATTGGGCTTGGTGCCATAGCAATTGCCTCTCCATTGATAAGCTCCCAATCTCCTTGCCACTGTCTGTAATCTTCATATGTATAGGGAAGTTTGTAGGCTAAGCTCATTCATACCCCTTGTCTTTGCGCTTTTTAGCTATCTCTTCTCTTCGCTTAACTGCCTCGTTGGATGGGGTATTTGGATTGCTAAAGAGTGCTTTGCCATAGAGTACGCATCCTTTATCTCCTGGATCGCAAGGCTTTTTGAGCAGATCGCAAAATTCCCCAATTTGGTGTGAGCAAGTCCAACCACTCATATACTTCCTTTGTGTTATAATTTTCAAAAAAAAGGAGAAAGATGAAAAAGCTTTTTATCTTTTCTATTGTAGCATTTTTTTTAGCTGGCTGTACGCAAGAGACGCAAAATAAATTAGGACGAGCTATTGTTAATTGGACAGGCACAAATGGAGTACTTGAGATTTATAGTGGTGGCAAATTGATGAAGCGAATTATGGGTATAGATAAAATTTCTACTGCATATGGGACTGATGATAATCGTCCAAGACCATATCGCTATGGGTATGGCTATGTGGATAAAAATCTTGATGGAGTTTTGCAAAAAGGAGAGATACGCAAAAAGGTCTATTTTGAGTTTAGTGACTACGCTACAAACTACCTTTTTTATGAGCATCCTTAAAGCAGTCCAATGGAAGTGATAGAGTTATTTAAAAGGTTGCTAAGCTTTCCAAGCATCACTCCAGATGATGCAGGAAGTTTAGAATTTATCAAAGAGTATCTAGCAGATTTTCAGGCGCTCTATTTTGATAAAAATGGTGTGAAAAATCTCTTTTTATATAAAAAATTTGGCGAAGGGGAGCATCTGTGCTTTGGTGGGCATGTGGATGTGGTGCCTCCGGGTGAAGGGTGGCAAAGCGATCCTTTTGAGCCTATGGAGAGAGATGGTTTTATATATGCCAGAGGTGCACAGGATATGAAAAGTGGTGTGGCTGCATTTGTGCAAGCTTGCAAAGAGGCAAAAGAGTTTAGTGGTACTCTCTCAATTTTGCTTACAAGTGATGAGGAGGGAGAAGCAAAATGGGGCACAAGATATGCTTTACAAGAGTTAAAAAAAGTGCATCTTTTGCCAGATTTTGCCATTGTGGCAGAGCCAACGTGTGAAAAGCGCTTTGGTGATGCCATAAAGATTGGAAGACGAGGCTCAATCAATGGTGTGATTGAAAAGATTGGGAAGCAAGGGCATGCTGCCTATCCAGAAAAGGCAATCAATCCTATTCATAAAGTTGCCCAAGTACTGCCCAAGATGGCAGGAGTAGATTTAGATAGTGGAGATGAGTTTTTTGCTCCAAGCAAATTTGTGATTACCGATATGAGGGCTGGTATGGAGGTGACAAATGTGACTCCGGGTAAACTGAAAATGATGTTTAATGTGCGTAATAACACCAAAACCACGATGCAAGATATAGAGCAGTTTGTGCATAAATTTTTTGATGGGATGAACTATACCTTAAAGCTTAGTCAAAGTGCCAAGCCCTTTTTGACTGATCCAAATAGCAAAATTGTGAAAGTTATTGACAAGGCAATCCAAAAAATTACCGGTATTACTCCTAAACACTCTACTGCAGGAGGCACCAGCGATGCAAGATTTTTTGCGGAGTTTGGTGTTAAAACTATAGAGTTTGGTGTAAGAAATGATACAATTCACGCTCCCAATGAGAGGGTGCACAAAGATGAAGTTATTGGACTTTATAGAGTCTTTAAAGAGGTGATTGAGAAGTTTGAGTAGCCTTAAGGCTACTCGTTGGATGATGGGAGTGGTTGCGTGGTTGTTTCTTGAAGTGTATTTTGCATCTTTTGTGCTGCTCCTTTGATCTGCTCTAAAGCCTCTTTAGCCTTTTCTTGGATTGGAGAAGCTGGAACTGTAATCTCTTGTGTAGTATTTGCTTCAGAGCTTTGTGCAGCCTCGCTACTACTTTCTGCTACACTGCTGCTGGCAGATTTTTTTTCTGAGCTAGCATTACTTTGTACAGGTTTCTCTTCTGCTTTTGGTGCAGGTGTTGACTTGGCTGCTGAAGTATCTTTTTTGAGTTTCTCTTTACAGCTATCAAGCTCATCTTCAAGCTCCATAACTTTATCATCCATAGCGCTTACTGCTTGCACATTGGCACCATATTTGTAGACAAGCTGGCCACCCTCTTTACCCTGTTTAAGTGCAAAGCCTACAAAAACTGCTAGCAATATAGTAAAAATAATTTTAGCAATTCTGCTACTTATTGCAGCAAAAATGAGTTTGAGTATGAAAATAGCAGCAGCGCCATAAACAAGATAGATGCCAAGCATTTTATGCTCTTTAAGCTCCTCTTTGCCAGCAGCACTTAAAAGCGAATAGGCTTCGCTTCCATCATTTTTGCCTGTAAAAAAGGCTGCTAAATAGACAAAAGCTGCTAGAAAAAGCAATAGCGATGAGATAACACCCACACACTTTCTTTTGACAAATATATTGCTCACTTCTAACAAAAGGGCAATAATAGGCAGGGCAATCGCAAAATGCACTGCAACTGGATGCATCAGCAAAGGGATGTGAATAGGCAGTTTAAGGCCATCAAGAAGTGTAATTAACTCTTGCATAGGAGATCCTTTCATTTGTTTTTAAACATTGTAGCATATTGCTTATTAAATATTCTTATAAACTTTTCTTTTATCCTCCAAAATATAGTGATGCAGCTCTTTGCAAAAATCGCTGTAACATACAATCTTCTCTTCCTCTATCCTCTCACTTGCTTCAAATTGCATTCGCAGATAGTCCCTGCCTTCTCTTCTTAAAAAGAGCACGCCGGCATAGAAAAAGCCAAAAGTGTGCAGTATAGCAACGACACTGTCTATATCTGCCACATTTTCTAGATTGATATCTGCATAGATCATATCGGGATGCTTTGTAAGAGCTTCATCAAAGGCTATTTTAAACTCTTTTTCAAACTCCTCGTTGCTCTTATCGATAATAATGGTAGCAATAGCAAAACTTTTATCATGTACTACCTCAATTATTGTAGTAGGAGAGGAGGAGGGGATGGCTTCTTGATAAGAGATTTCAAAGAAATTATAGGTTTTGGTAATCATATCCTTATAATATTTTGGAATGAAAAGTCTTTTGGGCTCTTTTTTAAAAAGTTTATACTCTACTGCTACCGCTCCTCGTTTATCCTTAAAAGGGTAGGGGTGATCTTTGAGGCGTACCATATGGTGAATTTCACCAAGCAGTAGTGCGCTAGTTTTAAAGCCATACCTAGCGTTTGCTCTTTGGGAGTAGGGATGAAAAGTAATAGCCTCTCCAAAAAGAGCGTCAAGCCCAAGCTCTTTAGCTTTTTGTAACAGAAGCTCAAACATCTTTTTCATAATACCCATACCCTTATAATTGGGGTCTACCACTGCTATACCAATCTCTGCAATATTGGATTTGGGAAGCCTTACTAGTGCAAAATGTCCTACAATCTGTCCCTCTACTTCTGCTACAATTGAGAGTACTGCACCGCTTCTTTCCTTTTGCAAAATCTTTTCTGGATAGTAGAAAATATCTTTAAAATAGGTATAGCCGTAGTTTTTATATAAAAGTTTAGGAATCCACACCTCATCCCCCTCTTTAAAGGTGCGTATTACCAACTTTTGGCTCAAACTCTTTTTAAGATCTTCAGTAAAGTCGTCTAGTATATCGCTGTAGTACCCTTGGGTATGGTGCAGCTGCAAAGAGTAAGGGGCATATTTAATAATGGTAAACTTTTTGCCTCCCAATCCTAGATTGTGAAAGGCAAAGTCATCCACAAGTTGATAAACGCGATTAAGTCCTCTATTTTTATAGTGCAGATCAATTGGCACTGCTTTGATTATTTTTGGGTCAACCGGCATCCCTTTGTCATGCACATCAATCTCTAAAGCGTTATGAAAAATGGTAATCTTGATTGTTATAAAGCCCTCTTCCTCTTTGTATGCATGTACTACACTGTTTTCAAAAAGCTCATAAAGAGCAGATTTTAGCTCCTTTGCCTCCTTTTTAGCAAAATTGATACTCTCAATGAGCTTATCGTAAAAGGCTTCAACCATTTGCCAATAGAGCATATCACTTGGCACTTGTATTGTTATCTGGTTTTTCATTACATCACCTCTATAGCTGCAGCGCTAAGGATCTTCATCCCAATTGGCAATGCATCCTCATCCACATCAAAATGTGGATTGTGTTGTGAGACGCAAGTACCCTTTTTGGGATTGCAAATCCCTAGCCTAAAAAAAGCTCCCGGCACAATCTGTAAATACCTACTAAAATCCTCTCCTCCCATAACGGGATCTTGTAAATCTATAACATTTTTCTCTCCTATTATCTTTTTTGCTTCTTGCACAATCACATCAACCATCTTGTCATCATTAATAAGCTCCGGCTGGCCAAACTCATAGGAGAAGTTATACTCCGCTCCCATTGAGTGGGTAATTCCTTTAATGCTCTCTTCCATCATTTTTGGAATTTTGTTACGCACCTGCTCATTGACGGTGCGTACGGTCCCAGTGAGTTTGACATGATCGCATATTACATTGGGTGCTTTTCCTCCCTCAATTGTACCAAGACTAATAACAGCAGGATGGAGGGGATCGATACGCCTTGAGATTATGTGATTGAGGGAATTGACGCACATTGCAGCAGTAAGGATCGCATCTACTCCTTCATGAGGCCTAGCTCCATGAGCACTTTTGCCAAATATTTCTATGGTAAAGGTATCTGCACTTGCCATCATTACCCCATACTTATATCCAATCTGTCCTGTCATTAAATAGGGATAGACATGCAGCCCAAAGATTGCTTTGACATTTTCTAATGCACCATCACGAATCAGCTCCTCACTACCTCCTTGATTGCTCTCTTCTGAGGGCTGAAAAATGAAGCGAATATTACCGGGCAGTTTATCTTTATGAGTATTACATGCAATCGCTGCCCCAACTGCTATAGCGGTGTGGGCATCGTGTCCGCAGGCGTGCATCACCCCTTTGACTTCAGAAGCATAGGGCTTTTTGGTCTGCTCCTCTATGGGTAGTGCATCCATATCTGCTCTAATAGCAACAAAGGGCTTTTTTTTATCTACCACAATATCTGCGATTAGTCCATAATGATCAGAAAACTCTTTGATCTGCAGTCCCTCAAACTCTAAAATCCCTTTGACCAGATATTTGGTATGCTCTTCATGCCCTGAGAGCTCTGGGTGTTTGTGAATGTCTCGTCGCACTTTGATGACTTTGTCTTTGAGTGAATCAATTGTTTGAAAGAGCGATTTTTTCAGAGTCTCTTTATCCATTTTAAAGCCTTTTTTTCTTATGATAAACCTAAAACATTTAAAAGGAAATAAAATGCAAGCCATAAGCACAACAAGTGCTCCAGCAGCAATTGGTCCCTATTCACAGGCTATAAAAGTAGGAGAGTTTATATTTACTTCTGGACAAATTGCTCTTTTGCCAAATGGTAGCGATGAAGTACTGAGTAAAGGAGTAGAGGAGCAAACAGAGCAGGTGCTGCAAAATCTTCAAGCAGTTTTGGAGGCTGCAGGCAGCTCAATGCAAAAGGTTGTTAAAACCACTATTTTCCTAGTCAATATGGAGGATTTTGGAGTAGTTAATAGTATTTATGAAGAGTTTTTTAAAGAGCATAAACCTGCACGCAGTACCGTAGCAGTCAAAGAGCTCCCTAAAGGGGCTTTGGTGGAGATTGATGCTATCGCAAAAGTTTAAACTTCTCTTAACATAATTTTTGCTACTATTGCGAACCAAAAAGTACAGGCAAGGATGAGTAGGATGTATGCGATTATCAAAAATGGCGGAAAGCAATACAAAGTCAAAGAGGGTGATATAATTCTTTTTGATAAGATGGGGCTTGAGCCAAAGACAAAAGTGGAGTTTAAAGAGGTTCTTGCTGTAGATAACGGAGAGCTTAAGATAGGAAGCCCTTATGTAGAGGGGGCAGTTGTTGAGGGCGAAGTTATTAATGAGGGTAGAGCTAAAAAGGTAATTATCTTCAAAAAAAGAAGAAGAAAAGACTCTAAAGTAAAAAGAGGCTTTAGAAGAGATTTTACCCGTGTAAAGATTACGGCTATTAACGCATAAGGAGAAGAGATGGCTCACAAGAAAGGTCAAGGAAGTACACAGAATAACCGCGATAGTGCGGGTCGTAGACTTGGTGTAAAAAAATTTGGTGGTGAGTTTGTACGAGCTGGTAATATTATCATTCGCCAAAGAGGCACCAAAGTGCATCCTGGCAACAATGTAGGACTTGGAAAAGATCACACTATCTATGCGCTTATTGATGGATATGTGAAGTTTGAGCGTTACGATAAAAAGCGCCAAAAAGTCTCAGTCTATCCTGCCAGTTAATTTTGGGCTTTTGCCCAAAACTCTTCATTTACCTCTTTTTTACCACATAGGAAATAGTAATGTTTATCGATAATGTTGAGCTTGTTGTGCACTCTGGCAAAGGGGGAGCTGGGGCTGTTAGTTTTCGCAGAGAAAAGTTTGTTCCCAAAGGGGGTCCTGATGGAGGTGATGGTGGCGATGGAGGTGATGTTTACTTTGTAGTGGATAAAAATACCCATACGCTTGCGCACTATAAAGGCAAAAGGGTTCTCAAAGCCAAAAATGGGAGAGGGGGAGAAGGTAGAAAAAAGCATGGCAAAAAGGGCGAAGATCTGATTCTCATAGTGCCTCCCGGTACGCAAGTTTTTGACGCTACAACTAATGAGCTGCTTTTGGATCTGGTAGAGGATGGGCAAAAAGTACTCTTTTTAAAAGGTGGCAAAGGAGGCAAAGGCAACTGGCACTTTAAAAGTGCTTCCAATCAGCGCCCAACCTACGCTCAACCCGGACTTCCTGGCAAAGAGCGCCATATCCGCTTGGAGCTAAAACTTATAGCCGATGTGGGATTAGTAGGATTTCCAAATGTAGGCAAATCTACGCTTATTGCTACAATTTCTAACGCAAAGCCAGAGATTGCCAATTATGAGTTTACTACCCTTACTCCAAAACTTGGTGTTGTCAAAATAAGCGAGTTTGAGAGCTTTGTA
>WGAX01000056.1 GCA_015494595.1 Nitratiruptor sp. | reverse complement strand
ATCGTATCAACCAAAGGATTATATTTTGAGTGGGGAAATTTCTGCTTATACTCCAACGCCTCCTTAATCGTATCTGCCAAGAGTTTTTGATCTCTGTTAATACTCTTAAAAGCCAAAAAGGAGGCTTTAATTTTCAGATATTCGATAAAAGGGAGACTTTTATCATCTGCAAAACGCTTTTTGTACTCATCTAGATAGTATTTTGCCATTAAGTATTCGTCATTATCCATATGCGCTTGAGCCATTAGGAGCGTAGCCTCTTTGAGCAGGGGCGAAGCAAAATGCTCACTCTGTAAAGAGGTATAGTACTCATCTGCTTTATCTAAATCATCTGCACTAATATAGTAAATCATCTTCTGATACCAGTAAATATCACTTTTATTATACTCAGTCTGGTTTTTGTTAGAGCATCCTGCCATAAAAAGTAGCATACTCAAGAAGATAGAAGCAAACCGTTTCATAGTTCCTCTTTTTTATGAAAATTATATCAAATTTCAAGAAGCTATGTTACAATAATTCTCGAAGGAGTTTTTGATGCTAACCATCATCGGTACGGGTAAAATGGCTGAGGCCATCATTAAGGGCCTTATTAAAAGAAAAGAAAAAATTTTAGTAGTGGGAAGAGATGAAAAGAGATTGCAACAACTCTTTTCTACCTATCCTCTTATAACTGAGCATCTGGATAACTTTAACATCGAAGGCGACAATATCATCTTGGCTATTAAGCCTTACGCTTTGCAAGAGGTAGCCAAAAAACTAAAAGGTAAAGCCTCTACACTTATATCCATTCTAGCGGGCACATCTTTACAAGATTTAAAAGTCATTCCAGCTTGGCACTATATAAGAGCAATGCCAAACATTGCAGCAGCCCAGGGTGCATCCATCACAGCCATAACAGGTGACAAAGAGGCAAAAGAGCTTGCTATAACACTCTTTGAAGCTATTGGCAAAGCAGTATGGGTAGAGAGTGAAAAAGAGCTCGATATTGCTACTGCCATTGCAGGAAGTGGACCAGCATTTTTGGCTCTTGTTGAAGAAGCCATTACAGATGGCGGTGTTGCCTGTGGTTTATCAAGGGAAAATGCGCATATATTTGCCAAAGGACTCTTTGCAAGTTATGCATCTTTAGCCAATATGCATCCTGCAGTAATTAAAGAGAGTGTTATGAGTCCGGCAGGTACGACTGCTGCAGGGATAGAGGAGCTAGAAAAAGATGGTATACGCGGAGCTTTTATACAAGCAGTCAAAAAAGCATTTTCAAAAACGCAAAAGTAATTAAAATTCATATCAAAATTACGATAATGAAAAGAAAATGAAGGAGCATATATGAAAAAATTAGTGGTTAGCATATTTTACTATGTTATTCCTTTAATAGCATTTGCTGCTAATAGCGATTTTGAAATTGGGAAAAAGGCTTTTGAAAAGAATGATTTTAAAACAGCCCTACCCCATCTTCAAAAGGCTTGTAACCAAAATATTTTAGAGGCCTGCTTTGATCTAGGACATATCTATCTTGAGCTGAATAAAAAACAAGATGCTTTACAAATACTTGATAAAACCTGCTCCCAAAACTACGCTTTAGCCTGTTTGGATTTAGGAACTCTTTATAAAGAGGGGTTAGCAGGTGTAAAAGCTAACCCTCAAAAGGCATTAGAGTATTTTCAAAAAGGGTGCGAAAACAGCAATGCAGACGCCTGCTTTGAAGTGGGAGCTCTTTATCGTGATAAAAAGGTGGCAAATACCTCACCTCAAAAAGCTTTACCATTCTTCAAAAAGGCCTGTGATTTAGGGCTCAGTGATGGATGCTATGAGTATGGAGTACTGCTTGCACAAAGTGATAGCAAAAAGTATAACGAGGCTATTAAAACTCTTGAAAAATCCTGCTCAGCATCATTGCCAGTTGCCTGTTATCAACTAGGCATACTCTATAAAGATAACAAAGAGCTACAAAAGAGCAAAAAGCCTCTTGAGCAAGCTTGCAACAACAAAATCTATGAAGCATGTTTTGAGCTTGCCCAAGTATATGAGGAAGAGAATAAGCCACAAAAAGCACAAATTCTTTATACTCAAGCTTGTGATAAAGGTGTTTATGATGCCTGCTATATGCTAGGAGTAGCCGCTCTTGACAAAGAAGATTTTAAAACTGCATACAACTACCTTCATACCGCCTGCAAAAATGGTGTCCCAGATGCTTGCTACTTCTTAGGTATACTCTATTTAGATGGAAAAGGGGTAGCAAAAAATTATCAAAAAGCTACAAAGCTCCTTCAACAAGCTTGCCAAAAGGGTGTCCCAACAGCTTGTCATGAATTAGCAGT
>WGAX01000055.1 GCA_015494595.1 Nitratiruptor sp. | reverse complement strand
TAAGCCAGCTTAACACTTCCAAAGTCAAGGAGTTTTTTCTAGAGCATAGGGGAGAGAGAGTACCCACCAATAGAATTAGAAGAGTCTTTGACAAAGAGTACTTCAAAGGAGCAGGAAAACGAGTGAGATTTATCTGTAAAAGAGGTTATCTCACAGAGATGCGCATCAACCTAAAAGGTACAATCACACCACAAACTCCTCTTTATGATCTTTTACGCCATGCTCGCAAAACTTCCATAGGATGCAAACGGGGAATAATTGCAAGATAATGTTACAAAATGTAACAAAATGCAACTTTAGTTGCAGAGTTCTCCTCCTTTAAATTGTATAATTTCGTAACATTTTTAAAGGAGGAGCAGATGAGTAAAATTAAAGAGCATAAAGAGGTCACCAAAAAGGTACAAAAAGCAAAAGACAACTATGTAGATCAAAAGGATCGACAAGTTGTAGAGGAAGCAGTAGACGCTCTCAATCTGGTAGTGGATGTAATTGAGCATCTCAAAGAGAAAAAGAGAGAGGATGCACTAGCAACTATTGAAAAGGCGCTAGGCAAACTTGAAGTATTGATTGCACGCGATCCAAATCTCCAACTTGTACCTGTCAATGTGCAAGAGCAAATAGTCGATTTTGCGGGTACGCTTGATGATATTAGCGCAGCAAAAAGAGAGGTAGTACGCCTAATTGAAGAGGGAGAAGTACAAAAAGCACGCGATATTATGCTCAATCTTGCAAGCGAGCTAGATATTTATGTAACAGCTCTACCAATTGGTACCTATCCAGTAGCTATAAAAGCTATTATTCCTCTCATTGAAGAGGAGAAATATGAAGAGGCAATCACTCTTTTAACAGAAGCACTTGAAACTCTTGCGTTAGAAAAGATTGTACTGCCTCTTCCAATTATTAGAGCAGAGCAGGCAATTTTGCGTGCTAGCGAGCTTACAAAAGATAAAGAGGATGCTCAAAAAGAGGAGCTCAAAGAGCTAACAAGTTATGCAAAAGAGCAGCTCCTTTTAGCACAGGCACTAGGTTATGGCAAGATTGAAGAGGATTACAAACCACTCCTTGAAGAGATCGAAAAAATTGAAGCGATTTTAGGTGGTGAAGAGAGCACTAAAAACATATTTGAAGATCTTAAAACCAAACTATCAAGCTTTATGGCTAGTTTCAATAAAGCCTATAAACCCCAAGCAATGCCTCACGAAGAGAAAAAAGAGCAAAGTAGCCAATCTTAGTAGCAGTAGCCCTTGGCAGCAAGGGCTTTGCGAATGGCTTGAAGCTGACTATTTTTATTGGCACACCATTTGGGTGCCAAAAGGGTGCTATCACCAATACCTGCAGTTACCCTTTGCACTACTATAGTAGAGGGCAAAATCTCAAAAGCTTCTATAAGGGTAGCAATATATTCTTCCTGAGAGATTGGTCTAAATCTGCCTTTTTGATACTCTACAGCTAAAGCAGTATTTTTCACTACATATAAAGGGTGAATCTTTATTGCATCTATACCCCACTCTATAGCTTTTGCTACAGTTTCAAGCATCATAGATCTATTCTCTCCAGGCAAGCCAAAGATCACATGCCCACACACCAAAAGCCCTTTATCTTTGCTTCTTTTGATCCACTCCTCTACATTTTTGCTATCATGTCCTCTATTGATACGCTCTAATGTCTCATCAAAGACACTCTGAATCCCATACTCAATCCAGATCTCATACCTCTTTGACAACTCTACTAAGTAATCCAAAATCTCTTCTGTTACACTATCGCTACGCGTTCCAATACTTAATCCTAGACAATCCTTTTGAGCTAGAGCATACTCATAGAGTCTTTGTAAAGTATCAAGAGGGGCGTAAGTGTTGGTAAAAGCTTGAAAGTAGGCTAAAAACTTCTTATACCCCTTTTGACGATAGTAGTTGGCGGTAGCGTTGTATTGAAAATCTATTTCTTTGAGTTGGCGATTAAGCAAAGGATTCTCATTACTAGTGGGATTGAGGTAAAATTTTTTAGTGCGTGCCAAATTGGGAGCAAAAGACTCATTTTCACAAAATGTACATCCCCCTTTTGCTACTCTCCCATCGATATTGGGGCAGGTAAAACCAGAAAGCCCCAAGGGGATCTTTTTGACCTTTATCTTAAATTTCTTCTTACAATATCTACCAAATGTGAGTATCTCTTTCAACCTATTCCTTAACTCTTTAATGGCACAGGATAGTTTCCATCAAAACATGCCATACAGTAACTTAAATCATTACCTACACTCCGAAGTAGTCCATCGATTGAAAGATAAGCTAGGGTATCTGCTCCTATATACTCTCTAATCTCTTCTACACTATAGCGTGAGCTAATGAGCTCCTCTTTTGTAGGCGTATCCACTCCATAGTAGCAAGGTCCCGTGGTAGGCGGCGCAGAGATTCGCATATGCACCTCTTTAGCACCAAACTCTTTGAGAATATTGACAATCTTCTTACTTGTGGTCCCACGCACAATACTATCGTCTATCACCACAAGGCGCTTCCCTTTGATCACATTTTTGATGGGATTGAGCTTCATCTTGACTTTGAGATCGCGAATGGCTTGGGTCGGCTCGATAAAGGTTCTACCCACATAGTGGTTACGAATAATTCCAAGCTCAAATGGAATGCCACTCTCTTTTGCATACCCAATAGCAGCGGCTACCCCGCTATCTGGCACAGGCACCACCATATCAGCCTCAACCGGATACTCTTTGGCAAGCTCCCTACCCATCGCTTTTCTTAGCTCATATACGCTTTTACCAAAGATATTACTGTCGGGTCTAGCAAAGTAGATGTACTCAAATATACATTTATGCGGTGTTGGCTCAAAAATTTGAATACTTTTAAGCTCGCTACTCTCATCAAATACTACCATCTCACCCGGTTTAATATCGCGTACAAACTCTGCTCCAATTAAATCAAAAGCGCATGTCTCGCTGGCTACTACCCAGCCATCACCGAGTCTGCCAAGGGAAAGGGGTCTAAAGCCGTGGGGATCTCGCACAGCAAACATCTTTTTACGGCTAAGAATAATCAAAGAGTAGGCTCCTTCAATCTGTCCTAACGCTTCAATAATGCGATCATATAGATGCTCTTTTTGGCTTCTGGCAATGAGATGAATAAGGTTTTCTGTATCCATAAAGGTCTGAAAAATAGCCCCCTCTTTAATGAGCCTTTTTCTTACCTCCTTGGCATTTGTGAGATTGCCGTTGTGCACTACAGCAATTTGCCCCAAATCGTAGCGGGCAAAGATGGGCTGTGCATCAAGAACGGAATCTTCTCCTGCGGTAGAGTAGCGCGTATGCCCCACTGCACTGCTGCCCACTAGCTTTGAAAGTTTAGCCTCATCAAAAACTTGCGTAACAAGGCCTCTGCCTTTTGTAATATGAATACGCTCTTTATCGCTGCTGGCAATACCTGCAGCCTCTTGACCTCTATGCTGCAAGGAAAAGAGCCCAAAATAGGCATACTTTGCAGCCTCTGGGACATTATACAAACCAATGACAGAGCACATTTTACAGCCCTAAACACTCATCTATCGTATAAAGAGATGGCTCTTGGCTGACTACCCACTTTGCTGCTCTAATAGCCCCTTTGGCAAAGGTATCTCTGCTGGTAGCTGTGTGATTGAGCTCTAAAAACTCTCCATCATTGTAAAAGCCCACGGTATGACGCCCTACAATATCGCCACCTCTTAAGGCAAACACACCTATTTCGTCTTTCGTGCGCTCACCAATATTACCATCTCTGCCACTTACTCGCACCTTATTGAGATCCAAACCTCTTGCTTTTGCTGCAAACTCCCCGAGTGTAAGAGCAGTACCGCTTGGAGCATCTTTTTTATATCTATGATGCATCTCCACAATCTCTATATCAAAGTCTCTTAGCTTCTCACTGGCAATGCTCACAAGCCTTTTTAAAATAGCAATCCCCAAACTCATATTAGTAGCATACAAAACTGGTGCTTTTTGGCTTACTTCTCTTAATAGATTCATTTGGTGATCATTCAATCCTGTTGTACCACTAACAAGAGGTTTTGGAGTAATAAGAAGTTTCTCTAGCAGCGCCTGCGTACCCTCTGGCAATGTAAAATCGATAATCACCTCACTATTTTCGATCAAGGTATCAAGATCATTTGTCACCACAGCTCCTGGTACATCAAGTGTAATCCCCTCTATCACATGCACCGCACTCACTCTTGCCACATCATCATTTTGCAAATTTTTAATAAGTAGACTCCCTACTCTTCCACTTCCCCCATAAATTCCTACATTTAACATATTTTCAGCTCCTCCCCTCTTGCTTGTAGATAATTTATTGCACTAATTGCAGCCGTTGCCCCATCACCTGCAGCACATACCACCTGCTTGGAGGCATCACTTCTTACATCACCTGCCCCAAAGAGTCCCGGAATGCTTGTTTGCATCCTCAAATCTACTACAATCTCACCCCATCGATTCACTTCACACAAAAAGCTGCCATCCTCCTGTTTAATAACCTCATTATTAACCTGCATACCCACAAAAACAAAAAGTCCTGGCACCTTCAAATCTATCTCTTGGCCATTTTGCTGGATTATAACTCCTTGCACACCCATCTGATCGCCATAGACTTTTTTGACAGTAGCATTTAAAATAAACTCAATTTTTGGATTGCTTTTTACTCGTTGCACCGTGGAGGGGGCTGCGCGGAATTTATCTCTTCTATGAATCAAATAGACCCTTTTTGCAATTTTACTCAAAAAAAGCGCCTCTTCTAAGGCAGTATCCCCTCCCCCCAGGACTGCTACCTCTTTATCTTTATAGAAAAATCCATCACAAGTGGCACAGGTACTCACACCTCTGCCAAAAAACTCCTCTTCTCCCTCAAAACCAGCCCTTTTGGGTGTACTTCCTGTAGCAATAATAACGCTCTTAGCCTTTTGCGTCTGCCCATTATCTAAAGTGAGTAAAAAAATATCCTCACATCTGCTAACTCTTACCACCTCTTGCATTTCGTGGCGCAGACCAAAACGCATCGCCTGTTTTGGCCAACACTCCATCAACTCCATTCCACTCACAACTTTACATACGCCAGGATAGTTTTCCACTTCACTACTTTGGGTAATCTGGCCTCCTGGCATCCCTTTTTCATACATTACTACATTGGCTAATCCACCCCGCGTACCATAGAGTCCAGCAGTAAGTCCAGCAGGCCCACCACCCACTATTGCAAGATCGAGCATGATGTTCCTTTAAGACGAAGAGTTAGCACTAAAGAAGAGGATTCTTCACTGCTCACCCCTATCGGGGGAAGCCCCCGATTAACTAAGAAGTGCGTCAAGTTTCTGTTTGAAAACCTCTTTACTTGTAGCTCCAATCATCTGATCTACCAATTGACCATCTTTAAAGAAAAGAATTGTAGGGATTGATCGAATACCATATCTAATAGCAATATCTTGCTCCTCATCAGTATTTACTTTTGCAATAGTAGCTTTACCCTCATACTCTTCAGCCAACTCATCAATAATTGGTGCAATCATTCTACAAGGTCCACACCAAGGCGCCCAAAAATCCACCATTACAACACCATTTTTAATAGTTTCATCAAAATTTGATGCATTTAATTCAACATATTTTCCCATTTTCATCTCCTTTGACATATATAATTTGTAATTACGGCTTATAATTATACTAACTTTTCCTTAACGCTATATTGAAATATTCTCTAGCAATTCTATTTGATTATTTTGTATGATAAGGGCATCTATTTGGTAAGGCTGCTCGATTTTTGCGGTATAGAGATAGTAACGGATAGTTTTTTTAAGTTTTTGCATCTTGTAAGAGGTAATATTTTCTAGAGGGTTTTTGCTCATAGATGCTTTGACTTCAATAAAATGGACAACCCCATCCTTTTGGGCGATAATATCAATTTCGCCAAAGCGTGAATGAAAATTTCTGGCTACTATCTCATAACCAAGAGATTGCAAATACTCTACCGCTCTCTCTTCGCCCTCTCGGCCAATATTCAAACTCTCTTTGCCCATTAAAGCACTTTTACTTTGATGCTTTTAAATCTGGCAGTTTTTACAAACTCATCTGCTTCATCGCCAAAGAGGTAGTTAATGTGGCTTTTGGCATGGTGAAAGGTAGTAAAGAGGGTTCCTCTTTTCAGAGCCTTTGTAAACTTAATCTTTAAGGGATGGCTCTGGCCATATCTGCTGACAAGTACTACTTTTTCTCGCCCCTCAAAAAACTCTCTATCTTTCTCACTCACCAACAAAATATCCTCTTGATGCCTTTTGGCTAGACTCTGGCACGCTTTTGTCTGCGCAGCATTGTTATAGTGTGCCAAAATGCGTCCTGTAGTAAGATAGAAGTGAGGATCTCGTTTTTGTAGAAGCTCTTTAAGCATTCCTCTTAGCTCATAACCCTTATAGCAAAACCTGCCAAATCCATCTTTGGTACGAAATTTTGTAATATGCAATATCGGGGTATCACTCTTGTTTACTGGCCACTGCAAACCCTTCAAGCGTCTCTCTTTGAGCCTCTCATAACTAGCTCCTGCAAATCTCTCTTTTGCCACCTCTCTTACCTCATCCCAAATCTGCTGGCTAGAGTTGTAGGAAAAGCTACTTTGCAAATGGTTAGCAATATTACATATAACCTCCCAATCATCTGGAAGATTGGAATCAATAAGAGGGGTAGAAAGATGGAGTCTACGCTCAGCATTGATATAGACCCCCTCTTTTTCATAGGCACTTTTAACACCAAAAATAATATGAGCATATTTTGTAATTTCATTGGGAAAAATCTCATTAACAATTAATAGATCTAAGTTTTTAAGTGCTTCTTTGATCTTATTTTGGTTGGGATGAATGTGAGCAATATCCTCACCCATATTCAAGATTGCTCGAATCTCTTTTTTTATTGCTGCATCAATAATATCCGGTGTCATAAGCCCCTCAATGTCAGGCTTTTTATAATCTGGTAGATAGTATGGCAGCATTCCCATATCACAGGTGCCTTGTACATTGTTTTGTCCCCGCAGAGGCATAAGTCCTGCCCCCTCTTTGCCAATATTGCCAGTAAGCATCGCTAGATGTGTAATCGCCATTACCGCATAGCTGCCATCTATATGCTCTGTCACACCCAGCCCCCATAAAATCATACTCTTTTTATGCGCCAAATCATAGGCGACCTCTTCAATTTTTTTGGGGAGATCCTCATAACCTCTGATATGGATTAATAACTCTTTATCGCTATAAGGATCACGCAACAAAGCCTCTTTATACTCCTCAAATCCAATACATCGGCTTTGAATAAACTCCCTATTCTCCCAGCCATTTTCGATAATAGTCCTAGCAATCATATTCAAAATCATCAAATTTGTCTCAAAGGGAATAGAGAGATGCCTTGTGGCAAAGCGGCTAAGTGTAATCTCTCTTACATCAATAACACTTAAACTCACCCCCTTTTTAAGCACATCTAAAATTCTATTTGCAACAATCGGATGAGCTTCTGTAGTATTAGAGCCAATAACAAGAAGATTTTCACATTTATAAATATCATTAAATGGATTAGTCGCAGCCCCCTCACCGATAGTGGCACGCATCCCCTTAAGACTGGGGGAGTGACAAACTCTTGCACAGTTATCTACATGGGGACTACCTATAACTTCTCTTGTAAACTTTTGCAAAATATAGCCGCTCTCACAGCTTGTTCGCGCCCCTCCAATGGCAGCAAAACTTGTAGCACCAAACTCTTGCACAATAGCTTTTAGCTTCTTTGCTGCAACTCTATATGCCTCCTTATAAGAGAGAGCAAAGTGCTCACTATCAGCCTCTTTCAAAGCAACATTTTCAAAAAGTTCGTTATTTTCCTCAACAAAACATTTCTTTACTAGAGCTTGGGAGAGCCTTTTAGGGTGGTAGAGGTATTGCCAGCCATATTTGCCCTTAATGCACAGCTTCCCTTGACTTACAACACCTTTTGGATCAGCATAAAAACTTGTAATTTTGCCATCTTCAATCTTTGCTACTACATCGCACCCCACACCGCAGTAGGTGCATACGCTTTGAAGCTCCATACAAACTCCAGCAAACTTTTTCTTATCATACACACAAAAGATTGAAAAGCAGCAGGGAGTTTAAAACTACTCCTCTATTCTAATCATAACAGGCTCTTTTTTAATGAAATTTTGCTTTGTAAGCTCACTCAATGCCTTTTGAATATCCTTTTCTAGACATCGATGGGTAGAGAGAAGAAGATTTGCAAACTGTGTAGAAGATGGTTTTTGCAGCATAGATTCAATTGATATGCAAAACTCTCCAAAAATTGCGGCAATCTTTGCCAAAATGCCCGGTCTATCTTCCACTACAAGGCGCAGATAATATTTTGCTTCGATGCTCTCTTTTGCAGCAAGCCTCATACCGCTCTCAAGTGGACGCTTGAAGCCTAGCATTGGAGAGCATTTACCACCCCTTGCAATATCGATAATATTGGAAATCACTGCACTTGCAGTTGCATCACCACCAGCTCCTGGCCCATAATACATAGTCTCACCTACCACATCGCCAATAACGCTAATGCCATTCATTACCCCATCAACTTTAGCAATCATCTGAGATTTTGGCAAAAGGGTTGGATGTACACGCAGCTCCACCTCATCCTCTCGTTTTCTTGCAATACTCAAAAGCTTAATCGTATAACCAAACTCTTTGGCAAACTCAAAATCGAGCCTATCAATCTTTCTAATCCCTTCAATCAAAATATCTTCTGGCTTCGCATCAATCCCATATGCAATACTTGCCAAAATAAGGAGCTTATGGGCTGCATCAAAACCATCTACATCAAAGGTTGGATCAGCCTCTGCATAACCAAGCCTTTGAGCCTCTTGCAGCACCTCTTCAAATCCAACCTCTTCTTGGGACATCTTCGTTAAAATATAGTTGCAAGTACCATTCATTATGCCAAAGAGGGCTTGAATATGGTTGGCGCTCAACCCCTCTCTGAGCGCCTTAATAATTGGAATACCCCCTGCCACACTTGCTTCAAACTCAAAAGGAAGATCATTAGCAAGCTTTTGCAACTCATAGCGATGATAAGCTAAAAGGGCTTTATTGGCAGTCACAACTGCTTTTTTGTTCTCTAAAGCTCTTTTGACAATCTTAAAGGCCTCATCCACGCCCCCCATAAGCTCAACAACTATATCGATATTGGGATCATCTGTAACTTCAAAAGGATCGGTTGTAAGAGGAATATCAATATCTCTTGGCCTATTAAGATTGCGCACCACCCCTTTTACCACTTCAATCTGCTTCCCTGCCCTTGCCCAAATAATATCGCGATTTTTCTGCAAAATTTTGACAACACTGCTGCCTACAGTCCCAACACCAATAATGCCAACTCTGATCATGCCTCACCCTTGTAATTTTTCAAAAACCTTTTGATATTTTTTGCAGCCTGTCTGATACGCTTCTCATTCTCAATAAGGGCTATACGCACATACTCCTCTCCCCCTTCGCCAAAACCAATACCAGGACTTACCGCAACTTTAGCCTCAGTCAAAAGCTTTTTGGAAAACTCCAAACTTCCCATACTGCGAAACTCTTCAGGAATCCTTGCCCATATAAACATAGTAGCTTTTGGCTTATTAATTTTCCATCCAGCTCTGCTAAAACTTTCTACCAATACATCTCGCCTCTTCTCATACTTTTGGCGAATCTCCTCCACACAATCTTGGGGTCCATTAAGCGCCACTGTGGCAGCTACCTGAATGGGAGTAAACATCCCATAATCGATCCAGCTCTTTATCTTTTGCAAGGCACCTACAAGCTTTTTATTACCCACCACAAAACCTACGCGCCAACCTGCCATATTATAACTTTTTGAGAGAGTAAAGCTCTCTACTGCCACATCTTTAGCCCCATCAACTGCCAAAATAGATGGAGTCCTATATCCATCATAGGTGAGATCGGCATAAGCGATGTCGCTAATAATATAGAAGCGCTCCTTTTTTGCTAGCTCTACCAACTTTTCATAAAATATAGGCGTTACGGTAGCAGTAGATGGATTGTGAGGGAAATTGACCACCAGATACTTTGGCTTTGGAAAGGCTTCATGAAAGGCTTTTTGCAAATCAGCAAAAAACTGCTCCTCATCAACTTCATAATTTTCATTAAATTTTAGATACATCTTATGGACACTACCGCCAGCTAAAATAAAAGCATAAGAGTGAATCGGATAGGTGGGATCTGGCACTATAGCTACATCACCAGGATTGGTAATAGCTTGGACTAGATGTACATACCCCTCTTTACTCCCCATAGTAGCCACAGCTTCTGTCTCTGGATCAAGAGCAACACCATAGCGCCTCTCATACCAGTTACAAATTGCCAAACGAAGTTTATAAATACCCTTACTTGCACTATAGCCGTGATTTTTTGGCTTTTGGGCAGCTTCAATCAGCTTATCAATGATATGCTTTGGCGCAGGACCATCTGGATTGCCCATACTAAAATCTATTATATCTTCCCCAGCTCTTCTAGCTGCCATTTTGATCTCATTTACAGCAGCAAAAACATATTTGGGCAATCTATCTATCTTGTTGAACCGGATCTCATCAAACATTGTAGTTATCCTTTATTTTGCAAAAACATCAATACCATACTGAATGTTGCTTATAGCAAATGTATCTGCAATTTTAATATAATAGCCTCCCTTTGGCAATCGCAGCACAATCTGACGCATCTGCTCTCTTTTTTTTATTACCTCGATAGGCTCAAAATTTGCATTAAAGATATAGATTTTGGGATGCCAGTGTGTTTTGGGTTTTGCACGCACGACAATTTTACGATTACCCTCTACCCGTATCCAAAAAGGATGGCGAATAGTATCAAAATGCAGACTCTGTGTAAGTTTAGGAGCAGCAAGAAAAGCAAAAGAGGAATCAACAACATAGCGCCATACTCCATCTATATGTGAGAGAGTAAGCACCTTCATACCGTTTTTTTGCAAAAAACGCATAATTTTCACCGGATCTGGCACCAATGAGCTCACAAAAGCAACTCGTATAAGTGCCCCATCACTATCAGACTCCATCGCTTGAATAGTATAATCGAAAACGGCTGCCTCATCCAATGAATCCAATGCAAGTTTAAAAAAGAGCAGAGGATGAGAATAGCTTAAAAACTCTATCTCCTCTGCTTTTGCCTCTTTGTAACTTTGGGGAATCAACCCCAATCTTTGCAAGGTTTTAACAACTTTGAGCATATTGATAGAGCCATCTTCTTTATAAAAACGGCTACTATCAGAAAAGACAGTGTTAATGACAAGCCTATTTTGTGCAAATTTTTGCTTACCTATAATATAAGCCACCCGCTCTTGCAAAGAGATTGCAAAAAGTGCAAGAGGCAAAAAAAGCACCAATACTACCCTTACCAATCCCTTCCCCTATTATAGAGCTTAAATGTCTTTCTATCAATGACTTCAAACTTGCCATTTTGATAGATAAAACGCTGTTTTTTCACAGTATCTAGATCTTTCATCTCTCCATTTATATCAATCTGCAACTTGCCATGGCCTGTAACAACAAGCTGATCTCTTGAAGTATTAAGCTCGATGGGAGCAGCTGTAAGAAGCTGCTTTTTTTGATAATTATCTAAATAGATAATACCTACCCACACTTTTTGTTTAGGCACAATAACCACATTTGTAACATCTGCCATCTGTGAAGAGCTAGAAGAGGATTGCTCTTTCGCTGCTACTGTAGCATTTTGCTCCTGTGTGCCATTTATCTCAGCCACCAAAGAAGAGCTGCTGCTTTGCTCCTCCTCTTTTTGTACCACTGCAACTATAGCACTACTTTCCTCACTCATAGCTATGTTACTACTTATTACAGAAGAGCTAGAGGAAGAGAGTACACTACTTGAGCTACTGCTAACTGCCTTGGAAGAGAAGAAATCTTGCTGCAAAGGAGCCGTTTTCCTTCCCTTTTTTGTCTCTACAAAATAGAGATAGTAAGCTCCTGCAGCTATAATCAAAAAGATTAAAATTTTAAGCAAAGGAGCCTTTTTTCTCTCTCCCATACCCTCTGGGATATGAAAGCCGCTATGATGCTCCTCTTGATGATTTGCAAAATACTCCTCTGCTTTTTGACGAAGCTCACTTAAATCCAAACCCAATTGCCTCTCTAAAATAGAGATAAACCCCACTGCCCGACTTTTTGAGCCTAACTCCTTGAAATTTTCCTCTTTTAAACATTTTACATTTTTTGGAGCAATATAAGTCCTTTTAAAAATCTCCTCTTCATCCATCTGTTTAAATTTTTCTATATCACTCATCTCTCATCCTATCAATAAAAATTGCTGCAGCTGCTGCTACATTTAAAGAATCAAAATCTCTTTTCATCTCAATTTTTATCCTTTGATCGCAACGCTTCAAAACCTTTTTGTTAATCCCCTCCCCTTCGCTGCCAAGGATTATTGCGCGTTTATGACAAAAGGATAAAGCTCTTACATCTTCTCCATCCATATGAGCACAATAGATTGTAGTAGCGCAATCGTGTAACTCTTTGATAAGATCAAATATATTACTTTTTAGTGCTATGGGCAAGTCCAATGCGGCCCCACTACTTTTGCGAATCACTCCTGCCATTTGCATTGACTTTATGCCGCTAAGAACTAGCCCATCTGCACCCAACGCATAAGCACTTCTAACAATAGATCCAATATTGCCAACATCAGTTACTCCATAGAGTACAACTAAAAAGCTCTCTTGCTTTATATCCTTAAAGGGGGTAAATCGAAACTCCTCAATCTCTAACAAAAAACCCTGATGATTACCTCCTCGGCTAAGAGCTTGCGCTTTTTTATTATCAATTGTCTCTATAGGGATATTGAGCCTCTTTACCTTCTGTAAAAGTTTTGGCGCAATCTTTTTAGATAACAATACTCTTTTTATCAGCTTCGGATGACGCTGTATAATATAGAAAAAAATCTGCTTGCCATACACTATCATACATAGGATTTTATCGATTTTCTACTTAAGAATTATTAAGGATACTATACCACTCTTTGACACTTTTATTAGAAATTTGTGCCAAAAGTTTAGCTTTCTCCTTTTTTGCCAAAGAGAGTGCCATAATCTCCTCCACGCCCAAACACAACTTTGCACTTTTTCTCTTCTCATTCATCTTTTCGATGACAACAACCCATTCACCCCGAATTGCCTCTTTTTGAAGTTGGTTAAAAAGTATAGTAGCAGAAGCTTTATAGTAGTGCTCATACATTTTTGTCAACTCTTTAGCCAAAAAGATAGTGCGCTCTGGTACTAAATGTGTCAACTCCTCCAAAAGTTTTAAAAGTCTATGGGGAGCTTCATATAAAATGATATGTAATGGAATATCTAAAATCTGTTGTAGCTGCTTTTTTCTAACTTCTCCCTTATGGGGCAAAAAACCATAAAAACCGAAAGCTCCCTCAAATCCACTTGCAGCAAAAGCAGTAATGGCAGCACTGGGACCTGGTAATACGGTATAGGAGATATTATGCTCTTGAGCATAACGCACAAGCTCACTTCCAGGATCGCTAATCCCTGGCATCCCTGCATCACTCATATATACAACATTTTGCTCGAAGAAACTGGGATGAATGGAAGAGAAAAACTGCTTTTGATTGTGACTATGTAAAGAGTAAAACTCTTTTATCTCAAAACTTACTTGAAATCTCTTGGCCAAAAGAGTAAGAAGCTGTTTGGCAACACGAGTATCTTCACATACAAGAACTTTTGCTTTTTGTAGGGCTTTTAAAGCCCTAAATGTAATATCCTCTAAATTGCCTAAAGGCGTAGGGAGTAGGGTGAGCACTACTTAAGATTATATTTCTTCTTAAACTTATCTACACGCCCAGTTGTATCAACAATCTTTTCGCTACCTGTAAAGAATGGATGACACTTATTACAGATGTCAATTTTCAATTGAGGTTTATTGGATAGCACTACAAAGTGATTGCCACACGCACACGTAACTTCACACTCCATATACTCTGGATGAATCCCTTTTCTCATTATGCAGCCTTTGATTGTTTTAGTTTTTGGAGCGAAATGGTATCCAATTTAAGATTTTTTTTCAATAAAAATTTAGGATTAATTCACAGCAGAGCAAAACCGCTCTGCTGCTACATAGGGGGAGGGGAATTAAAATTATATCACAAATTTTCATCAGAGGGCAAATTACATTACAGCTTGAAAATATCTAAAAATTATCTATTATTTATATAGATAAAAGTTAATAAGTTCTATTTAAATTAATTTTAATATAATCGTATAAAGAAACAGAAAGGAGATGGTTTAATGAGAGCAATTTTGCATAGATTTTCTATTGGTTTGTTAGTGCTTGTTTTTGCATCTTTTTTGCAGGCTGAAGATAAAGTTTTGCAAACGCAGGAGAGCAGTAATGGTTTCTTTAAAGTACAATTAGTCAATTGTAAAAGAAAAGGGGATAAGGTAACAATTAGACTTAAAATAGTTAATCCAAGCAATAAGCATGTTAGATATTGTCTTTGTAACGATAACGGTGGGTATGATAGGTACTATTTGATAGCAAAAGATAAAAAGTACTTTATTTTAAAAGATAGTGAGGGGAGAGCTTTGGCTCCACAAATCTATGAGTGGGTGGAGATAGCTCCTAAAGGGGTGTATAATTGGTGGGGTAAATTTACCGCTCCTCCAAAGGATATTAAAAAGATAACTTTTATAATGCCAAATGTTATGCCTTTTGAAGATATTTCTATAACTGATGAGTGAGTTTGAAAATGAGGGTATCTATCTTTTTAATTTTATTTTTTTCACTTCTTTTTGCTGATAGTGGGAAAGTTTTGGATAT
>WGAX01000054.1 GCA_015494595.1 Nitratiruptor sp. | reverse complement strand
GGATCTCTTCCTCTTAAAATCTGCTCAATCCCCCGGTAGTGAGGAAACTTGACTATCACATTTGCGATTTTTTCACCATCGAAACTATATACAACTTCCGCCTCCCCCTCAATCTTTTCTAAAATCTCAATCTTCATCGATCAGCCTCTTTGAGAGTCTCTCGATCCTAAAGCTTTTGGCAACACCTGTGAGGGTTAAATAAGCTCTTTTGGGCACCCCAAGAGGCATCTTGGCTGGAATTGACATAAAGGTTTTGGTGCAAAATAGATCTCTTTGGATAAAATCTGGCTCTGTACAGCCAAAACAGGGAGTGCCAACGCGGGTCTTGGAAGCTGTCTCATTCCACAAAATCTTGTTGCAACTGCCGTGGGTATAGGGGGCTTGGCACCCTTGCTCATAAAATAGACACCCCTCTTTGAGCCCAAAACTTTTGGCATCTACTTTCCACTCAAAATACTCATTTCTTACACATCCTGCATGCACTGTGTAGGCGTAGATCTCTTTTGGTCTATAAAACTCATCCAAAAGAGGCTTGTAACACACAAGAGCGTAATGGATCCACTCGGGATGGGCTGGACAGCCGGGGATATTGATGGTTTTGCTTTGAAGCTCATCAAAATAGCGGCTTTTTTGATCCTTTTCAAACAGCACACCGCTGATACTCTCATCATACTCTCTAAAAATGCCTCCATAGACTGCGCAGCTACCAACTGCAATAACTCTTTTGGCTTTGTTAGCAAGATCCAAAAAGAGCTTTTCAAACTCCAATCCCCCTCTGTGCCACCCCTTCTTAATCCCTCCCTCAACCACCAATATATCAAAATCGGCCTCAATCGCTTCATAAAAAGGCAAAGAGTCCAAAAGGGGGTGATAGACAAAGGTGCAGCTTTGCAAAAGTGTAGGCAACGAGGAGAGATTTATAAACGAGTGACTATTGCCGTTGCAGGTAACTCCTTGGAGCCAAAACACTCTCATTGCTTCAGAGCCAAATAGATATTTTGGCTAATATCATCTATGTAATACTCTATATCGTTTGGGAGCATCCCCTCCCCCATCAAAAAGACCATCCCCCCAAGATAGCCCATAAAAAGCCCAAAAGCGCTGAAAAAGTCCTGATCTCTTAGCTCTCCGCTTCTAACTCCCTCTTCAAAAAAGATCATTATCTCCGTCACAAAAGGACCCACGCATATCATCCCCTCACACCCATTCTTGAAAACCTCTCTGTGTGAGAGGTAGATGCGTAAAAAATACTCAATGAGCTCCGGGCGCTCTTTGGCGGTATAAAAATAAAACTGCACTATCTTTTTGATCTTCTCTTTGGTAGTGATTGGCTCAAGGTTGATTTTGCGAATCTCGTTGCCAAGAAGTTTGGAGATATAAAGAATGAGCTCTTTTGCAAGAGCCTCTTTGGAGCTAAAGTAGTTGTAGAGATTGCCCACGCTCATACCCAGTGCTTTTGCAATATCTGCAATGGTTACCTCAAAAAAGCCCTCTTTACTAAAGAGTTTTAGCGCCTCATCCATAATTTGGCGCTTTCGCTCCTCTTTGCTGCGTCTAGCCAACACTCTTCCTTTGTAAATGCTATAATGATTATAACAAGAAATAGGAGGATAAATGAAGATACTTTTTGCCCCAAGCGAGGCCAAAAGGGTTGGGGGTGAAGCAAAGCAGATGCACTTTTGCTTCAATATTGAGCGCAAGGAACTTTTGCAAAAGTACGACGAACTTGTTAAAAGCGGTGATGAAGAGATATTAGCTAAACTTTTTGGCACCAAAGAGCGCTATGAAATCGATATTTTCACTTCACCTACCATGAAAGCGGTGCGAAGATACATGGGAGTAGCGTATGAGTATCTGGGATATGACACTTTGCACTTTTTAGCCCAGGAATTTATCGATTCGCACCTCATTATCTTTTCCAATCTCTTTGGGCCCCTTTGTGCAAGCGATCTCATACCCTTCTACAAACTCAAACAAGGCGCGAGCGTGGGCGACATAAAGCCAGAAAAGTATTACCATGATCGCTGCAAGGATCTCTTGAGGGATGAAGAGATTTTGGATCTAAGGGCTGGGTATTACGAGAAATTTTACAAGCCAAAGTTTTGTATAAAGATGAAGTTTGTCAAAGGCGGCAAGGTTGTCAGCCATTGGGCCAAAGCCTATAGGGGAATGGTGCTACGCCAAATCGCAGAAAATCAAATCGACAGCTTCACAAAGCTTAGAGATTTCGCATTCGAAGGGCTTAAACTCATCGAGATCCAAAGCAAGAAAAACGAAGAGATCTGGGTATTTAATATCAAGGAAAAATAATATGTGCCTTATCATTGCTACAATCTTTTTAGTGCTCGCTATCCAGGCCTTTATGCAAAACGATACCAAGGCGTTTTGGCTCTATGGGGCAATTGCGCTATTTTTCTATCTGCTTATGATCCTCAATATCCGAAGGGTTTGGAAAAAGCGGCACGAAGAAGCTTGAGAATAAGCGTGGGGATGGGAGCGCTTGCTATTTCATCTCTGCTTAGCCAAACAAACTCCCCTTTGGTTTTTTCTGCAGAGAGATAGGCATCGATAT
>WGAX01000053.1 GCA_015494595.1 Nitratiruptor sp. | reverse complement strand
TTGTATCTACTTCAATACCTATGATTGGCTCACTGATAATTTTTGGTTGAAGCTCTTGTATGCTTTTGTCCAAAAGTGAGCTATCAAGCAGAGGATAAAGCCTCTTCTCCCACGCAAAAATGTGCTCATTTAAAAACTCTTTGAAACTTTGGGGCTTTGTGTAGAGCTGTCCTTGTAGCTCTTTAATAGAGTCTGTTATTTGCTTTAGCTCTTTTTTATAGGGCTGCAGGGCTTTTTGCCTCTTTGTTTTGTAGGCTCTTTTTGTTTTTGTTAGGCTGTTTTCTAGCGTATCTATTTTTGCCAAGATCTCTTTGTTGAGAGTTTTGGTGTTGAGAATTTTTTGCTCTTTTTCTTTGTCAAGTTGCTGGATCTGATTTTGAAAGCTCTGCTCTTGTTGCTCTTTTTGTACAAAAAGTTTTTCAATTTGGTGCTCAATTTTTTCTATATTGATGCCAATCTCCTCAATTGTATTTTGCAGTTGCTCTATTTTTTGCTCCAATGAGGCTATTTTCTGCTCACTAATAAACTCTATCTGCTCCTTTTGCTTTGCAAAAAGCTCTTGGAATCTAGTTTTTAAGAGCTGCTCTTTATACTCTTTTTGTCTAGGAAGCTCTATATCTCTTTTTTGTTGCAAAAGATAGATCTCACTCTCTAGGCTCTTTCTGACACTCTCAAACTTCCCTTCAATTTTGATGATCTCCTCGTTGAGCCTGTCAAGCTCTCTTTGGATTGTAAATTTTTGGGCTATAAGCTCTTGAGCCTCCTGGAGGCGGGCAGGGGTAAAACGCTCTTTAAGGCTTTGGATAAATGTGAGTCTCTTTTTTAGCTCAAGCTCTTGGTTTTCACACCTCTTTTCTATACGCTGCAAAACCTGATGCCAAAATGTCCTTTGTAAAGAGAGTCTCTCAAGTTGGCTTTTAAGTTTTGTAAGTTTTTGCAAATTCTCTTGCTCCAGCCTCTTCTCATACTCTAAGCGGTAGTTAATCTTTTTGTGGAGGCTAAAAAGATCACTTTCTAAAAGCAAAAGCTCTCGCTTAAGCCTGTATGCTTTGTCTATATCCTTTTCTCTTCGCTCAAACTCTTTGAAAAAGCGGTAGTTTGCCTCAAATTCTCGTATCTTTTGCAGATATTCTTGAGCATTAAATTGTTGGAATTTTTCATCAAGATTAAGGGATGTTTGAATAGCCTTTTTGATGCTCTTACTATCTATAATGGCTTTATCTATGTTGAAGAGTTGGTTGTAAAGATTTAAAAAAATATCCACATTTTTAATATCGGCTATCTTAAAATCCAAGTAGCGTTTATCAATCCCATAGATAATCTCCTGATATTCGCTTACGCCTCGTGTGACTTTGTTGTAGACTGCTGTTGCATACTTTCTGATCGCTTGCAGATCCAAAAGATTGCGATTTTCATCGATGATGTTGTTGAGATTGAAGGGCTGCTTGCTAAAGATTTTGACAATGTCGTTTTGACGCTTATACATAAAGATAAAAAACTCCTCAAAAACATAAAAGATATAGGAGTTTTCATAAGGGAAGTAGTAGTTTTTAAAGCTCACTTTGTCAGCAGGTATGCCCACACTTCGCTGATCGGCGCTGTAAAGAAAGTGAATAGCGCGAATAAATGTGGTCTTGCCGCTGCCGTTATCACCCAAAAAGAAGAGATCTCTATCAAGGCGCACCCGTGCAAAATCGAAACGGGCGGAGTTTATGAGGATAATCTCTTTGAGCATTACTACTGCACTCCTTCCAAAATCTCCAGATAGTATGCTAGTGCATTAAGCACGATATACTCGTCCCTGTTTTTGATATCGAGTCTTTCAATAACATAGTGTTTCTCCAAGAGAGTAAAAAGCTCTTCTGTGAAGCTTTTGAGATCCTTTTGCCCAAAGAGGAAGTGAAGCTTTTGCAAAAGAAGATCATCCTCTTTTTGGGTAAGTTTGGTTAAAAATTGGCTCTGCTTGATGGTTTGGGAGCTATCAAGATAGGGAAAGAGTGATTTGACAATGGAGAGGGCTACGAAGAGCTTTTTGTGTGTTGTAATAAAGCTTTCAAGCTCTTGCGTGTTTAAGCTTTCATTCTTTGCAAGATAGAAGTAGCCGTTTTCGCCAATGAGGTTAAAGCCAATTTTTTCAAACACTTCACTCGCCTCTTTGAAATTCTCTTCAATACTTAGATAGTTTGCCACTTCAAAATATCTTTTTGAATTGAGCGATACCATTACCCCTTTGCTAAGCACGCTAAAGACTTCCTTTAACTCCACTCTACAATCCTTACTCTCTCTTGATTGAAACCCTCTTTGATTTTTGCATTTTTATAATCGAGCAGATACAAAAAGATTTTAAATGCCTCTTTGTGCTTCTCTTCAAAGATACTAAACTCTGGATGAGCAAGAAGAAAGTTATAGAGATCTTTTGGTTTATGGGTGTGCAAATCTGCTAGCAGGCGCTCTAAATCTATTGCCTTAAGGGGCTCTTTTTTGGGCTTTTCAATCTGCACTGCTTTTTGTTTTGGCTCAATTTTGAGAATCTTTATAGCCTCTTTTAAGCGTTTGGCTACTCTTTTGGTATCAAGATATGAGGGGTAGGGTTTGATTCTTTGCGGCTTGAAGGTAAAAAGAAGAGAGGTATGCTTTTGCGTGAGATAGTTGGTGAGGTGTAGATCTTTTTCTTGTAAAATCTGGTTGCTTAGCTGCATCAAAGCTCTGTTTTGTCTTCGTTTTCGTTTTGTCTGCACAATAAAGCGGTTAAGCCAGTCGATATAGCCATCGATATTTTGGATACAGCGAAAAATCTCCACATTGGCAAAGTCTAGTACCTCATCAATTGCAGGCTCTATGCCAAAAAGCTCCTTGCTAAAACCTTTTTGAATCCTCTCATTGGCTCTGACAATCTCTTTAATCTTTTGTAACACTCTCACCGCTTCATCAATGAGAATATCAAACTCCAATGCCTGCTCGTGCTCCATCTTAATAAGCATTGCTTTGATTTCATTGTCGCGATTAATAAATTTGAGGTAGATGTCTTCAATGAGTCGAAGGATCTTCTCTTTGAAATGGCTCTGTTTACCCTGTATATAGCGCTTCTTTGCATACAGAAGCTCTTTATACTCTCTTTCGTAATCACTAAATACGATAGAGTAATCCACCCGCTGTAAAAGCAGATCGGTAAAATCGATATAGCTTTTGTTGAGCTTATACCCCTTTGAAGTTTTTAAAAAGACTCCTGCATGCACCAGATCCTCATTGGCTACGCTACTATATCCTTGTAGGTAAGCCTCATTGATCAACTCTTTGTGTTTGCAAAGAAGATTAAGTAGATCGATATGTTGCATTGAGTATCTCTTGCTCCAGACATCCACTATATTTTTTAATAAGCTCTATAATAGATTTTGCCTCGCTGCTGTAGTGCTCCTTTAGACTGTATCTTTGCTTTTGATAAAGCTCTCGATTTGCGTAGTTTTTAAAAAGCCCTTCTATATTATTGGGAATAAAGAGGCGCTTTTTAGAGGAGTAGCTCTCATAGAAGTTCATAG
>WGAX01000052.1 GCA_015494595.1 Nitratiruptor sp. | reverse complement strand
TGCCCAGAGGAGCTCATTACAGGCTTAATGACACAGGGAAAGCCAAGCTCTTTGGCTGCATTTTGTAGCTCCTCAAAGCTTGATACAAAGCGGTATTTGCTTGTCTTTAGCTCCAGCTCTTCGGCAGCAAATTTGCGGATATTTTTGCGATTCATTGTTTTGTTGACTGCCTCTGCGTTTGGGATCACTCTAAAGCCTTGACGCTCAGCCTCAAAGAGTGCGTCGATATTGATTGCCTCGATTTCAGGGAGAATATAGTCTGGCCTTTCTCGCAGGATCACTTCCAAAACCTGCTCTTTATTCTTCATATCAATCACATAGCTTTTGTGTGCCACTTGGTGGGCTGGTGCGTTGGGGTAGCGATCTACTGCGATTACCTCTATGCCTAGGCGCTGCGCCTCGATGGCCACCTCTTTCCCTAGCTCGCCACTGCCAAGTAGCAAAAATTTTATAGCGTTGTGTTTAAGAGGAGTAGCTAACTGCATCCTTTTCCTTTGAAGTTTTTTACAAATTATAACTTTTTTTTGTGCATGTTGTGCAAGGGGTATGGGAAACTGCGCATAAGCCCTGTTTTTGGGATCGTTTAAGAGGCTTTTTGTAGATTCTTGCAGAGGAAAAGAGGTGATGATTTTGCCATTTTGCAAGAGTATCACTACCCAATTAGAAGCGACGAAGATGATTTTGTCTTTAAATGTTGGATGGTATAGGTAGTAGATAGCAGTGGGATCGCATAGGGTTTGTAGTGTTTTTTGGAAATACTCTTTTTGGTTGGCGATCTCTTTGTGTTTAAGGCGCTTTTTGAGGTGTTTGAGAAAGTCACGCTCGCTCACCCAAAGAGATGAGAAAAAGAGCGCTTTTTTGATGGCTCTAGCTAAGTTGGCGTCGAAACTATCGAAGCGCTTGAAGATTTGCAGATACTTCATTTACTACCAATCAAAAGCCTCACATACTTGCCAAAATAGTGATACTCTTCAAAATTACCAAATCCAAAGCCTTTTAGCATCTCTTTGGTATCTCGTTTGATGAAGTCAGCTGCCAGAGGGCACTCTACTTTGGTGATAGCAAATTTTACGATGGGGTTTGCCTTAGCTATATCGAAGTTATTGTAGTCAAGTATGGCAAATCTACCACCTCTTTTCAAAGCTTTGTAGGCATTTTGGATGATGATCTCTCTTTTTGGCTGGATGAAGCCATGCAGCACGAATGAGATGAACACTAGATCAAACTCTTCCCTAAATGGCAGCTCTTCATCGATTCTTTTATCAAGCAGCTCTACTTGCGGGTAAGAGTTGCAACGCTTTTGAAACTGCTCTTGCATCTCTTTGCCAATCTCCAAAGCTACTATCTTGCCACTATCACCAATGTAAGGCAGCATCAAGCAGGCATTTCTACCAGTACCTGCTCCAAAATCCAAAACCCTCTGCCCTCTTTGCAGATGCAAATCTTTGATAACTTTTCTAATGAAAAAGGGATAGTAGCCAAGAGTGATGATGTCCATCAAACGATCGTAGAACTTCGCTTCAAAACCTTTGACTTCTACTTTACTCATCTCTTGTGTTAGCTGCATTGCCTCTCTTTTAAAATTTTTTTGTTATTATAAGAAAAAATAGGAAAAAGATATGAGATTACTTCTGCTTTTAATCTTTGGTGTGGAACTCTTCGCCAACAACTGCCTCGAGTGCCACAAAGGCATAGAAGATATTCGCGATCCCCATAGCGGTATGGCAAAGGCTATTGCCAAAGTGGCAGCCAAAGCTGGATTTGCAGATAATAGCTGTATAGTTTGTCATGGGGGAAATCCCAAAGCTACCACTAAAGAGGAAGCCCACAAAGGATCGATTGCCTACTTTTTAGAGCATAAAGGGCCCAAAGAGTTCTATCCCGATCCGGGAAGTGCTTGGATCAACCAAAATACCTGCGGTATGTGCCACGCTAAGCAGGTGAGTACACAAATGAACAGCCTCATGAACACAGAGCAGGGCAAGATCCAAGGAGCGCTTTGGGGCTTTGGCTGGAATATAAAAGAGCATAAGTTTGCAAACTACAATCTTACAAATCTGCATAAACGCTTGGGTACCAAAACCTACCAAAAGTATATGCAAAACATAAGCAAAAAAGAGCCGCAAGTTTATGTGAAAAAGACTATAGAGTTACCTCCTGCCCCAACAGCTGAAGAGGTAGCAAGAGATCCAAAACTTGCTGCCATCACTTATCTGCGCCAAGAGTGCCTCAGGTGCCATACAGCCAGCAAAGGTCGTAGCCGAAGAGGAGACTATAGAGGAATGGGGTGTAGCAGCTGCCATATTCCCTACTCCAATAATGGCTACTATGAGGGAAATGATCCTACAATACCCAAAAATGAGCCTGGGCATATGCTGGTACACACCATCCAAGCTACAAGAGAAGCCAAAGTCAAAGTGCACAATCTCACCTATAGCGGTATTCCTGTAGAGACTTGCACAACCTGTCACAACAGA
>WGAX01000051.1 GCA_015494595.1 Nitratiruptor sp. | reverse complement strand
ATCAATAGAGCCCCTGCAAAGGTACAATCTGCTCTTTTAGAGGTGATGCAAGAGAAGCAGGTAACTATTGGTGATGAGACATTTTTTATCGATCGCCCCTTTTTGGTAATGGCTACGCAAAACCCTGTAGAGCAAGAGGGGGCATATAATTTGCCAGAAGCGCAGCTTGATAGATTTATGATGAAGCTTATTGTTGGCTACAATACTAAAGAGGAAGAGCTAGAGATTGCTAGGCGTGTGGCAAATAACGCTTTTGGCAAAATTGAAAAAGTAGCAGTAAAAGAGGATATAGAAAGAGTGAAAGAGCAGATCCAAAAGGTGCATATCGATCAAGAGGTAGAAGAGTATATAATTGACCTTATTTTTGCTACCCGTGAGCCAAAAAGATACAATCTGGCTGAGATCGCTCCATATATTGCTTTTGGAGCAAGTCCAAGAGCAAGTATAGATATGTTTAAAGCTTCTAAAGCGTTAGCCTTTATGCGGGGTAAAGATTATGTTACTCCCTTAGAGATTGCCTATATTGCCAAAGATGTTTTACGCCATAGAATCATTTTAAGCTATGAAGCGGAAGCAGAAGATATTAAGCCAGATTTTTTAATAGATAAAGTCTTAGAAACTGTGCCAATTCCATGATAGATAAAAATATAAAAAAGTTAGTCATTAAAGCTAGAAAACAGGTCTTTAGTGAAATCCCTGGCAATAATCCATCACTTTTTAAAGGTGAGGGATTTGATTTTGTGGAGTTAAGAGAGTATCAGCCAGGAGATGATATTAAAAAAATTGACTGGCTTGTTACTGCAAAGCTGCAAAAGCCCTATGTAAAACTCTATAAAGAGGAGAGAGAGCTTAATGTAGTAGTAGCTTTTATGCTCAATGGCAGTATGTTTTTTGGCACAAAGCGCTTTAAACAGGAAGTTGCTGCAGAGATTGGGGCTATACTTGGCTTTGCAGCCATAAAAAATCAAGACAATTTTAGCTATTTTCTATTTGCAGACAAAGAGTATAGCTCCATTCGTCCTACCAAGCATACAAGTGCAGTAACTAGGTGCGCTGAAGCTGTGGGGAGGTTTGTGAGTTTAGGCAAAAGAGCAGATTTTGAGATTTTAACAAAGAGGCTTTTTAAGATCAGAAGAAAATCGCTTATATTTATTGTGAGTGACTTTTTTGGGGAGTATGATTTTAAGGTGTTAGCAAAAAAACACGAAGTAGTAGCTATTGTGGTAAGGGATCGTTTTGAAGAGGAGCCTACCTCTTTGGGGTATATGCAGCTTATTGATCCCCAGACAAAGCAGAGTTTCATTGTAGATTTTGAGGGCACAACGCTGCAAAATTATAAGAGAGAGATTAAAAAGCATGATGCTGCAATGTATGAGCATTTTAAAAAGTGCGGGATGCGATTTAGCAAAATCTATACCCACGATGAGCCTTTTATTAAGCTGTTAAAACTCTTTGGAAGAGTGTGATGGAAAAGCTACGCGATATTAAGCCGTTGGTAGAGATTCCGGATTATAGTTTCTATCTCTATATGGCAGTAATGGTTATTGTCACGCTTCTTATAGCATTGATGCTTTTTTATCTTATTCGCCTTTTTAGCAAAAAAAGGGTAGATAAAAGAGAGCAGATTTTAAAGTATCTAAGAGCTCTTCCTTTTGATAATCCTAAAAGAGTGGCATACGCGATCACAAAGTATGGAAGATTTTTAGTCAAAGATGAGAGTAGTGCAAGGCTATATGAGGAGTTGGTAAGAAAGCTTACCAAATATAAGTATAAAAAAGAGGTAGATCCTTTGGATGAGGAGTTAAAAAGGGAGATTAAACTCTTTTTACGGGTGCATAATGAGTGATTTTAGTTTTGAAAGACCTTTATGGCTCTGGCTTATAGTGATTGTAATTATCTGCTTTATGAGGTGTCGCGCAAAAGAGAGTGCTCTCATTTTTCCACATCTTGCAATCTTAAAAAGAGCTGCAGACAAAAAGAGCTTTTTGCCTGAATTTTTAAAGGCTGTAGCTATTATTGCTACGATTGTGGCATTAGCTGGGCCTGTAAGGATAGATCGAAGTGTAACGATTAAACATAAGGGCTATGCTATTGTATTGGCAATTGATGCAAGCGGCTCCATGAAAGAGGGAGGTTTTGATAAAAAGCATCCATTTGTGAGCAAATTTGATGTGGTCAAAAGACTTGTAAAAGATTTTATTAAAAAACGAAAGAATGATAATATCGGTATAGTAATTTTTGGCTCCTTTAGTTATATTGCCTCACCTTTGAGTTTTAATAAAGAGGTAATTGCAAAGATTTTGGACTATCTTGATATTGGAATTGCCGGACAAAAGACTGCTATAAGCGATGCTTTAATTGAGAGTATTAATCTAGTAAAAAAGTCAAATGCCAAATCAAAAATCGTTATTTTACTTACTGATGGTATAGATACAGCCAGCAAGACTCCACCAACCGTTGCAGTGAAGCTAGCCAAAAAGCACAAAGTAAAAATCTATACCATAGGTATAGGCGATCCTAGTATGGTAGATGGAAGATTTTTGCAATGGCTTGCATCTCAAACGCAAGGGAGATTTTTCTTTGCAAGGAGTGCCAAAGATTTGGCAAAGGTATATGCAACTATTGATAAGCTTGAAAGAAGTGAGATTAGAGGAAGAGAGTTTGTGAAAAAAGATGAGCTCTACTCCTATATTCTTTTTGTAGGTATTTTAGCTCTTTTGGGCTATATCTACATCTATGGCAAGAGAGGTTTTTGATGAAATTTTTAGCTATTGAGTTTTTCCCTTTAATGCTTATACCCTCTTTTATTTTGCTCTATCTTATCTTAACTAACAAAAGTCAAATAGATCGCCTCTTTGATGCTCAGGTGTTGCAAAAGCTTAAAATTGAGCAGGGACTATCTAAGCAACTCAGAATAACCCTCCTTTTTTTGGCTCTCTTTTTTATGATTACTGCAATGGCAAGGCCAGTGTATCAAAAAGGGGTAGTAGAGCTACAAAGTTACCAAGGGGAGCTAGTTATTGCCCTAGATATATCTCGCTCTATGAAAGCCACTGATTACTATCCTAATAGAATTACATTTGCTAAAAAAAAGATTGAAGAGATTTTGCAAAAAGCATCAAATCTCTCTATAGGGCTTATAGCCTTCGCAAAGGATGCTTTTATCGTCTCTCCCATTACAGATGATAAAGAGGCTCTAAAGTATCTTCTAGGCCATCTTAATACCTCAATACTCTCTATGAAAGGCACTAATATAATGGCAGCATTAAAGAGTGCCAATTTGCTGCTTAAGAGTGCAAGGAGTAAAAATGTGCTTCTTATTACGGATGGAGGGGACGAGAAGGATTTTAGCCAAGAGATTGCTTTTGCTAAAAATCATCATATAAAAGTTTTTGTTTTGGCAGTAGCTACCACAAAGGGTTCACCAATCAAAGAGGGTGGGGAGTATGTGAAGGATCGAAAGGGTGATATTGTTATTACTAAGTTAAATCCCTATATCAAAGAGTTGGCAAAAGCTAGTGGTGGAGCATTTTGGCAGGCAAGACTGGATCAAAAAGATATTGAGGAGTTATTACAACGCGTTACATTAAAAAAGCGTGCAAAAGTAAAAAGAGTAGTAGATCAGGTAGAATTTTATCCCTATTTTGTAGGATTGGCACTTCTCTTTCTATTTTTGAGTTTTTTTGATCTACCATCTAGAAGGGTTGCTTCTGTTTTTGTAGCATTTTTGGCTATAAAAGTAGAGGCTGGGCTTTTAGATTTTAAAGTGATTGATGAGGCAAAGGATGCTTATGCGCGTCAAAACTACAAAGAGGCAGCCCAAAATTTTGAAAAGGTTATAAAACTTAAACACTCTGCTCAGAGCTACTATGATGCAGCAAATGCCTACTATAAACTCAAAAAGTATAAAAAAGCGATAGAGTATTACAATAAGGTAGCTACCAGTGATAAAGAGTTGGAGTTTAGAAAACTGCACAATCTTGGCAATAGCTATTTTCAGCTACAAAACTATAAAAAAGCTATTGAGATGTATGAAAAGGCACTGCGTATTAGAGAGGATAAAGATACAAGATTTAATCTGGAGTTGGCTAAGAAGATGCTTCAGCAAAAGAAACAGCAAAAAAAACAGCAGCGACAAAAAAAAGATAAACAAAAGCAGCAGCAAAAAGAGCAAAAACAGAAAAATCGGCAAAATAGTCAAAAAAAGGCTCAAAAACAGCAAAAAAAGAGAGAGCAAAAAAGTACTCCAAAACCCTCAAATAAGGGGCAAAAATCCCAATCACAACAGATGAGTGATAGAGAAGAGAAGAAGTGGCTCAAACTTATTCAAAAAAATAGTGCACCAACACTACTTTTTAAAGCGCCTATTAAAGTAGAAAAAAAGGGAAGCAATGAGAATCCTTGGTAGTCTTTTAGTTATTTTTATAACACTTTTTGCAGATGTAAAAGTATATCTTAAGCATAATCCCATCTATCAAGGGGAGCCAGCACAGCTGGTTATTGAAGCAACAGGTGATGAGATTGAGTTACCAAATATCGATAAGATTGGCTCCTATCCTGTAGCAGGAGTGGCTAGAAGTGAGAGCGTAATTAATACCAATGGAAATTTGCGTGTTAAAAAAGTGGTAGTTTTGACATTTTATCCTGATCAAAATGTAACCATTCCTCCAATTACTGTGAAGGTAAACGATAAGAGTATTACATCAAAACCGTTACAACTTATTGTCAAAAAAGCAAAAGCTAATAGTGATATACTCTTTAGACTCAAAGTAGACAAAAAAGAGGCCTATGTCTCTGAGCCAATTATTGCCGAGCTAGAGCTTAAAGTAAAAAGAACACTTAATATTGTAGATTACCGCTTTGAGCCTCCAAAATTTGATAATTTTTGGGTTAAAGAGCTAAAATCTACCAATAAATACCTTGAAGAGCATGGGGAGTATTTAATTAAAAGAATAAAATTTTTGCTTCTACCTCAAAAAAGTGGAGTATTGCATATTGGACCAGCAGTTTTTAAGTATGCGGTGCCAGATACTACAAGAGATCTTTTTGGCTTTTCTATTACTGCTCCCCAGTGGAAGAGTGTAGTTTCTAACTCTGCAACTGTTATTGTCAAACCTTTGCCTGAAAATGTGGAGCTTGTGGGAGATTTTACTATTAATGTCAAAGTAGATAGAAAGAGATTAAAGAGGAATGAGCCTTGTAATGTAACTGTTACAGTAGAAGGAGTTGGAAATTTAGAAAGCTTTGATGGAGTAGATCTTAATATCTCTGATGTAACCATTTATAAAGATAAGCCAAAGCTTACAGAGCGTTATACTAAAAGTGGTCTTTTTAGCCGTTTTGAGCAAAAATTTTCTATCATTGCTGATCACTCCTATACTATTCCTGCTCTTAAAATTCGCTATTTTAGTCTTAAGGAGAAGAGGATAAAAGAGCTTGAAACGAAACCAATAGCAATAAAAATAGTAGATGAAAGGCCTCCCCTCTCTACCCCCTCTTCACCACTGCAGTCTCAAATCTCTACAGGCTCTAAAGTAGTACAATCATTCCCTTCATCCTCAAAGGATGAATGGAAATATTTTATGATAGGGTTTTTAACGGGTTTTGGTATAGCGCTTTTGTTACTTTTTATCAAAAAAGTTGCAGATAAAAGGGAAATCGGATGGCATTTTCGAGGGAAAAGAGAGCTTTTAAATAGACTTTTGCCCTATGTAGCAAAGGATAAAAGAGCAGCCTCTTTAGCCCAAGCTCTCTATGAGGAGATCTATGAGAAGAAACGCCACAATATAAGCAAGAAGGAGATAGAGCAGGTATTAAAGGATCTTATGTAGGGTGGTGGCTGTTTGCATCCACTCCTTAAGCTCCTCCCATTTCTCCTCTTCTATAAGTTTTTTGACAGTTTGAAGCTCCTCTTTGAAAACATCTAGTGATGTTAGAAGATTTTTTTTGTTCTGCTTAAAAATATCACTCCACATTGTTGGGCTACTTTTGGCTAAACGGCTCATATCTCTAAAGCCTCCTGCAGCAAGAATAAGGATACTTTTGGGATCTTCTTGCTTCAGTACAGAGTTTGCCAATGCATAGCTAATGGCATGCGGCAAATGGCTGATATATGCAGCATGCAAATCGTGCTCTCTGGCATCCATATAGACTATTTGCATCCCTATGCTAACAAATATCTCTTCGGCCCTCTCTTTATGAAAGAGTGCATTATCTTCAGTGTTGCAAAGCACTACAATCTTGTCATAATAGAGTCCCTTAAGGGCTGCAAGAGGTCCTGAATATTCAGTCCCTGCCATTGGATGGGCTGCAACAAAATTGGGGCGAATAGATTTAGGGCATGTAGCTACAATTTTCTCTTTGGTACTGCCAAGATCGATGATGGTAGTGCTAATGTGAATATCTTGTAGCTTCTGTAGAGCTTCAATAATTCCTTCTACAGGAATTGCCAAAAAGATTATATCACAATTTTTTAACTCATCAAAAGTTATAACCTCATCTACCAATCCTAACTCTAAGGCCTCTTGGCAATGCTTTTGGTTTCTATCATATCCTACAATTTTGGAAGCAAGATTGTAGCTCTTTAGATCGAGGGCTAAAGAGCCTCCCATCAGTCCCAATCCTACAATACCTATATTCATTGTGCTCCTTGGATAATTGTTTGTATATTATACGTTTTTACTGCAGATTAATCAAAATATTGGTAAACTAAATGCAAATTACAGCAGGTAGGATGTACTATGAAAAAGAGTTATTTAGTACTATTATGTTTTAGTGTAGCTTTGCAAGCAGAGACTATCCGATCTATTAAGTTTGAAGGGCTTTTACATCTTTCTCCTACGATTGCTAAGGAGATGGTGGGGCTGCATCCTGGTGAGGAGTTAAATCTTGCAAAGATTGATGAGGCAATTAAGAGATTTTATGCTCAAGGCTACTTTAAAGATATTTGGGTTGAAGAGCAAGATGGTACCATTATCTTTCATTTTGTGGAAAAGCCTCTCATTGCAGGAATTGAGGTAGTTGGATATTTAGAGGATAAGAAAGATGAGTTGGATGAGATATTGGGGATAAAAAAGGGCGATATATTTGATGAGCGCATAGTTGCAAAGGCAAAGGAGCGTATTAAACAAAAGGCCAGATCACAAGGTTATTTTGATACAGTGGTGGAGATAGATACGCAAAAGGTTGGTAAAAATGGTGTTAAACTTACATTTATTGTTAATAAAGGTGAAAAGATTACTATTGAGAAGCTTTTACTTTGTGGAGCCAAAGTATTTGATAAAGATGATATTGAAGATGTTGTAGCAAATAGAGAGAGAGATCCCTATTTGGGATGGATGATAGGATTTGATAGTGGAGAGGTTAAACTTGATCAACTTCCCCTTGATAGTGCAAGAATTCACAATCTCTATTTGAGTAAAGGGTATTTGGATGCAAAGGTGAGCGATCCATTTTTGCGTGTAGATTTTGATAATTACAAAGCAAAACTGCGCTATCATATTTTTGAGGGGAAACCTTATAAAGTAGCAGATGTAGAGGTTAAACTTCTTGAGCCAGTAGTAGATCCAAAAAGGCTCAAAGAGGAGCTTACTCTTGTAGCGGGTAAAGTTTTCAATATTCAAAAGATGCGCAAAGATATAGAGAAGTTGCGCCGCCTTATTGCAGATAAAGGGTATGCCTTTGTAAGGATTGTGCCCGATTTTCAAAAAGATGAGAAGCAGCATAAAGTAAAACTGCGCTATATCATCAATCCTGGCGAAAAAGTCTATATTCGTGATGTTATTATCTCAGGCAATCAAAGAACACTCGATCGTGTTATTCGCCGTGAAGTCTATTTAGCTCCAGGTGATACCTATAGCTATACAGATTTGATTGAGTCAAAAAATGCTTTAAAGCGAACAGGTTTCTTTTCTGATGTAAAGATTGAAGAGAGAAGAGTCTCTGCCAATGAGCTGGATCTGCTAGTCAAAGTAAAAGAGATGCCAACGGGTAATATTATGATTGGTGGAGGATACAGCTCTTATGAGGGCTTTTTGCTCAATGCTAGCATTAATGATAAAAATATCTTTGGAAGTGGTATTGAGGGGAGATTCCAGATAGATTACTCCTCCAAGTCGCTCCGTTTTAATCTTGGGCTTGTAAATCCTCGTATTTTTGACAGTGATTATAGTTTAGGAGTCAATCTTTACAATACAAAGTTTGAGTATTATGACTACACGCAAGAGAGAAAAGGTGGAAGCTTAAGTGTTGGCCATCGCTTTACTCGTCACCTCTCAGGCTCTTTGAGATATGCGTATGAGAAAAATAAACTCTCAGATGTAAAATTTGATAATATCTATTTTCAAGAGGGTACATATACCAAGAGCGCTTTTATTCCTGCACTTATCTTTGACAATACTGATGATTACTATATTCCTAGAAGAGGGGTCGTTCTTTCTGCATCGGCAGAATATGCGGGAGTAGGAGGAAATGAGAAGTATACCAAGGTATATATGCGAGGGGCTTACTACTATGGACTAGAGGATCTTATTGACTACGATCTCATTCTTAGAGCAAAAGCGCGTATTGGTTATATTGTAGATCA
Organism: Nitratiruptor sp.; assembly: GCA_015494595.1. GTDB lineage: Bacteria > Campylobacterota > Campylobacteria > Campylobacterales > Nitratiruptoraceae > Nitratiruptor. Next base: position 20,557 of record WGAX01000051.1, on the reverse strand, counting down.
AGGTAAATTGCCTGTGTTTGAGAAATTTTATCTAGGAGGTATGAGGACATTGCGAGGCTATCAGACTGCCTCTTTGGCACCAAAAGATAGTGAAGGGAGACTAATAGGTGGTAAGCAGATGTTCTCTACCTCTTTAGAGGCGAGTATTCCTCTTATGAAAAACTCCAATATGCGTTTAACATTTTTTGTAGATTATGGTGGTATTGGAGAGGATAGCTATACGACAATTACAAGAGCCGGTACAGGTGCTGCCATTGAGTGGTTTTCGCCCATGGGACCTATTCAACTCATTTTTGCTAAAGCTCTTAACGATAAGCCAGGAGATCGTACAGCAAGCTTTGAGTTTAGCGTAGGAACAAGATTTTAAACAAATTGAATTGCAAAAGCTTTTGGCTTTTGCAAGTTTTTGATCTCCTCTTGTGCCAAATAGAGAGGATGGGAAGAGCTGATTTGTAAAAGATTTTTTGTAAATGTTACTTGAATATCGGGGCAACTGAGATCTCTGTTGAGGGTTTCTGCAAGGGCAAGGATAAAACTAAGCCACTCTAATATACTTTTAGAAGGGAGTAGTGCGCTTAATTTCGCTGTCTCCTCTTTGTTGGGAAGCTTCTTTTTGTGAAAGCGTACAAGTATAGCAATAGTGGCAATCTCTTGATGGGTAAAACCATACTCTAAATCGTTAAGAGCAATATAACTGCTATGTTTATGATGCTCGTAAAAATCTATCATTGTGCCAATATTGAGGAGTTTGGCAGCTATGAGCAAAACTTTTTCATAGGCTCTTTTTTTATCAAATTCATTAAAAAGAGCCTCATACAGTTTTTTACTTAGCTTATAGTGGCAAATACTCTGTTTCTCATCGATACAGAATCGATCGAGGAGGCTTTTGAGGCTTGGATTAAAATTGTGAGGGAAAGTGTAGTGGCAGTTTCTTAAAAGATCGTATAAAAATACTCCCTCTCTTACACCTGCACCGCTTGTTATAATCTCTTTTACTCCCAGATGTTTGCTAATTTCACGAAAAATAAGTGCTCCCTCTTTAATAGTGTCGTAGCGATCCTTTTTGATGCCCAGCTTTTTAAGTTTATAGACAGGAGCTGTAATTATTTTGTCAATAAACTTCTTCTCTTTAGAAAAATCGAAACTAAAACCGTGCAGTTTATCTAAAGGGTACTCCTCCTTTTTCATAATGGCTTGGGCAATGGCTCTAGCTGTCCCTCCAATACCAATCAGAAGTTTACTTGAGAATTGAGGTGGTAGTGTTGCAAGCTGGTTATGGATATAGCGAAGAGCTTTTTCAATGTTTTTCTCTTTATCAAAAAAGAGCTCTTTGAGTCTTACTGTGCCAAGATCCAAGGAGAGAGTTTGTAAAATCTTTCTATCTTTTATGAGGGCAAGCTCGCTTGAGCCTCCTCCAATATCAAGAGTAACTCCATCTGATATAGGTAAAAGATTAAGAGCTGCTATAGCTCCAAAAAGGGCTTCACGCTCTCCATCGATCACTTTTATATGAAGAGCAAGCTCTTTTTTGGCACGGGAGAGAAATATGTGCCTATTGGGAGCATCTCTTACTGCTGAAGTAGCTACGCATAAAATCTTTTTTACTTTCAAAGCTTTTGCAATATGCAAAAACTCTCGTAACGCCTTGATAGCGCGTTCAATGGCAAAAGGCTGGAGATTACCACCATTTTCATAGGCTCCTTCGCTGATGCGTACTCTGCTTTTGCTCTCATTAATAAGATAGAAGCCAAAACGGCTAGTACGCTCAACTACAATCATCCGCACTGAGTTGGAGCCTATATCGATAATGGCGGTGCGTTTTGCCATTAATCTTCTTCACTAATTATTTGGTTGTATTTATATTTAAGCTCTGCTATTGTTTCTACATTATCTGGATCTGGTACAATGCAATCCACCGGGCATACTGCAACGCATGCTGGCTCATCGTAAAAGCCAATACACTCTGTGCATCGATCAGGATCTATTACATAGATAGGATCGCCTTCCTCAATAGCACCTGTTGGGCACTCTTCTCTACACGCATCGCAAGCAATGCACTCTTCAGTTATCATTAAAGACATCTATCCTCCTCAAAAATTTTTTAATCTGCTTTATACCCCAGTTTAGCTTAAAATATCTTTAACAAAATGCAAAGGGGTTTTTTCCTCTTGTATTGTCATTATCGTCGGTTGGATATATCTATTTAGCAAAGTGGACAAGCAAGTTGAGTAGGTATAAAAAGCGAAGCAATAGCTCCCTTTTTATCTTTGCGATTTTGGATAGTGATCGTTGCACCCATGGCATCTGCTGCACTTTTTGCTAAGAAAAGACCCAATCCAACCCCTCCTTTTTTACCATCTCGTTTAAAAGGAGCAAAGAGATCTATATTTTCATTAATACCGGGTCCCTCATCAATAACTTCTATTTTGATGCCTTTAGTGGTAGGGTAGCTTTTTAGAAGAATTTTCCCACCAGTTGGTGTAAATTTGATAGCATTTTGGATGAGGTTTTGGATAATATGATTGAGCAGTGTGGGTTGAATTGTGGTTGTGTAGTTTTTGGGCTGGAGATCGACTATAAGCTCTTTTTCTTCATTTTTTGCTAAGAGTTGATAATTTTTGCTCTTTTCTTGCAGATATTGAATTAAATCAAGTTGAACAGGAGGCTCAAACTGATCTCCTTCTTGGCGACCAATTTTTAAGATGTTTTCAATCATTTTATTCATTTCATTAATGGTTTTGATATTGAGTTTAATTGTTTCAATATACTCCTCTTCGCTTCGTTTGCGCAAAAGTGTTACCTCATTTTTAAGCTTCATTACCGCTAGGGGGGTTTTGAGCTCGTGTGCCAAACCGATAAAGAGCTCCTTTTGATATTTGACAAAGGTATGAATACGGTTAATAAGTCTATTAAGTGCTTTTGCTAATGGTTGAAACTCTTCGGGTAGATCTTTTATTTTAATTGGTTTGAGCATATGCTCATTGAGAGAGGTGAGTTTTTTATTAAGATTGGTAATATATTGTGTAAGGTAGTTGGATAGCAAGGAGGCGTAAAAGATAATAAAACCAAAAGCTAAAATAGTGGTAAAAATGATGATTTTATAGAGTTTTTGCAAAATGTTATCAAGAGAAGTGATCTCTTTTTCTATTTTTAAAAAGGTCTGCTCTTTGAAGTTATAAGGGTAGAGTAAGACAAGATATTTTTTATTATTTTTTTTATACTCTTGAAAAGTAGTATTATTGATAAATGGTGGTTTTGGGACAATAGTAACAGAGATGTTGAGTGTCTTTTTCAGATAGGAGTTTTCGATCCTCTCTCCTGCATGATATGTAGGAATAGTTAAAGCAATGAAACGAGCCTGTTTGAGGAGCTGATCTTGGATCTCTTCATAGAGTGACTTTTTAATAAATCCATATAAAAAAGTAGAAAAGAGCGCTATGAGAATAGCTGAGGCTATTATCAAGCGCCAAAGAAGTTTGACTCTTATGCTTTGCGAGGATAGCAAAATCTATATCCTCTTCGTCTAACCGTCTCAATTGTCTGAATACCTAGTGGTTTATCAAGCTTTTGGCGAATCTGGTTGATTGCAACCTCTATAACATTGGGTGTAACAAGCTCAGGCTCTTCCCAGATGGCATCAAGAAGCTGCTCTTTTGAGACTATTTGATCCTTATGACGGGCTAGGTGGGTTAAAACCTCAAAAGGTTTACCTTTGAGCTCAATCTCTTTATCTTTATAGAGAATTTTCTCCTCTTCTGGGTTGATGATGAGCTCTTTGATCTCTATAATACTGCTGCCTCCAAAGCGAAGTCGTGCCTCAATTCTTGCAACCAACACATCAAAATCAAAGGGCTTTCTAATGTAATCGTCTGCTCCAGCCCTTAAAGCCTCAATCTCACTCTCTTTATCATCTCTAGCACTTAGTACAATGATTACGGTTTTTGGATTGTCCTGTTTGACCTGGGTTACCAACTCCAATCCACTACCATCTGGCAACATCCAATCTACTAAAATAAGATCATAATTTCTAATATCTAAATAGTACTGTGCATCTTTTAAACTTTCACTAATATCGCTTTGATAACCAAACTCTTTGAGTCCCTCTGCTAATGTTTTATTGAGTGTAATTTCATCTTCAACTATGAGTATTCTCATTGGCTTGCCCCTTATGTGGTAAGAATTGGCAAAATTATAACACAATTTCAACTAAATTTAAACAAATTTTTAGCTTTTTTTAAAATTTTTTTTAGTCATATTTAAGAAAAAGCGATACTGAGGGAGTTACATCGGCAAGAATATGAGGTTTGATAATCTCTAAATCCAAACTTCTGATTTGGGGAAAATGGCTTTTGAGCATTGCTGCAGTAGAAGCAAGGGCATCTTCTAAAAGCCCAAACTTCTTGGTTTTAATATGCTTTTTAATAAGATTTGCAGCTTGAGCATAGTCAATAAAACCCTCCTCATATACAAAAGAGGCATTTATGATAATCTTTTGGGAGCTTTTTCGCTCTTTTTCTAAAATGCCAATAACTGCATAAAAGGTTAGGTTGTGTAGTTGTACTTTATACTCCATTATACTGCTACTTTTTGCTCTTGGCCTTTGAGAAGTCTTACGATGTTGGGTAGATGCTTATAAAAGATAATAAAGGCTAAAAGGAGTAAAGGGGCATGAGACTCAACATATGGAAGATTTGGATGAATAATAAAGCTACTAACTACCACTGCCAAAAGTCCACTCAAAGAGGCTAAAGAGGAGATTTTAGTTAGTTTACCAACAACTGCCCAAACCACAATCCCAATAATGGTCTCTATTGGCAGTAGTACCATTAATACTCCCATGCCTGTGGCTACCCCTTTACCCCCTTCAAATTTTAAAAATGGGCTATAGCAGTGTCCCAAAACTGTAAGAATGCCTACCATCCACCAAACAGCTGGAGGAAAACCTAGTACTTTGGCAATAACTACTAAAATTGCTCCTTTAAGAGCATCAAAAACAACTGTAGCAATAGCTAACTTTTTAGCCAGTTTTGGATCTTTTTGTTTTACTACTCGCAATACATTAGTAGCACCGATACTTTTTGAGCCGCTTTTTTTAATATCCACATTGGCAAAAATTTTTGCCAAAATGTAGCCGAAAGGAATACCTCCTATTATATATGCTATAAGATAGAAAATAATGTTTGGATTGGTTAAGAATTTCATCTATTTCCTTTTGCAAAAATTTTTAATCTATTTTAGCTAAAATTACATAAACACGAGCTTTTTAAAGGAGTTTGATTGAGTGTAGAAGCGCTAAAAGAGGAGATAAACTCTTTAAAGGATGAGTTGAGTGTCACAATAGTTGCTCACTACTATCAAAAGGATGAGGTGTTTGAGATTGCCGATATTACAGGGGATAGTTTGGAGCTTGCCAAGAAAGCAAAAGAGAGTGATAGCCAATGGATTCTCTTTTGCGGTGTTGGGTTTATGGGGCAAAGCGTAAAAATATTAGCTCCTAATAAGCGTGTAGCGATGCCAAAGATTGCTTGCTGTGCAATGGCTAGAATGATTGATAGCACCTACTTTGATGAATCGGTCAAGGCGATGGAAAGAGCAGGTATAAAAAAAGAGGATATTTTGCCAATTACCTATATCAACAGCGGTGCGGAAGTAAAAGCCAAAGTTGGACAGATGGGTGGAGCAGTTTGTACTAGCAGTAGTGCAGTGAAGATTATTGAAAAGGCGCTTACAAGTGGTAAAAAGATTCTCTTTGTGCCAGATAGATGTCTTGGACAAAATGTTGCAAGGATGATGGGATTAAAGAGTGCAGTTATTGGCCTGGATAGCGATGAAGATATCAAAGCAGCAGATATTATCTGCTATAATGGCTTTTGCTCAGTGCATCAACTATTTACTTTAAAAGATGTGGAGTTTTTTAGAAAACGCTATCCGGGGATTAAGATTGCAGTACATCCAGAGTGCGATCCAGCCGTGTGTGAGGCTGCAGATTTTGTGGGCTCAACAAGCCAAATTATCAAATATGTTAAATCTCTTGATCCTGAGCAAAAGGTAGCAGTAGGCACAGAGTATAATTTGGTGCATAGACTCCGAGATAAAAATACCTATGTGCTCTCTAGCACAAAGCCAGAGTGTCCGACAATGAATGAGACCTCGTTAGAAGATGTTTTACATACTCTGCAAGAGATCAAAAAGGGTAATCCTATCAATGAGATTTTTGTTGATGAAGAGACGATTCATTGGGCGCGTATTGCATTGGAGAGAATGTTTGAGTATGTGGGAGCGTAGATGAGATTGCAGGAGTTTGCCAAAGCCGTATTGGCAGAAGATATTGGACGGGGTGATCTTTTTGAGCGAATGGGTGAGCATAAAAAGGCAGCTGCTAAAATTATTGCAAAATCGAAAGGGATTTTAGCAGGTATCCCCTATGCCAATGCTATTGCCGATGAGTTGGGGCTTACTATCTCTTGGCACAAGAGAGATGGAGATAGATTTGAGCCAAAAGATCTCATTGCAAGAGTCTATGGGGATGCGGTTGCGCTGCTGCAAGCAGAGCGCTCTTTGCTCAATACTATTTTACACGCTTCTTCTATTGCCACAAAAGCCAAAGAGTTTGTAGAGCTTGCTCAAGGTAAGATTAAAGTTTTGGATACGAGAAAAACAAGGCCTCTGCTTAGAGTCTTTGAAAAGTATGCTGCAAGGGTTGGAGGAGTAACGAATCATCGTATGGGATTGGATGACTGTTTGATGCTAAAAGATACTCATCTTGCTACTATTGCAAATTTGCACGATTTCATACAAAAAGCTAGAGAGTCCATTCCATTTACTGCCAAAATAGAGGTGGAGTGTGAAAGTTTTGCTATGGCAAAGCTTGCAATGGAAGCAGGAGCGGATATTATTATGTGCGATAATATGAAACCGGAAGAGATTAAAGAGGTAGTTGCTTTAAGAGATAGAGAATTTAAGCATATTTTATTGGAGGCAAGTGGTAATATAACCCCTCAAACTATAGCACTCTATATTGATTTAGGTGTTGATGCTATTAGTAGTGGGGCTATTGTGCATCAAGCGGTATGGCCAGATATCTCTATGAAAATAGATCTATGAAAGAGGTTTTGCAAAAGATTAAACAGGCTTCACATATAGCCCTTCTTACCCATCACAATCCAGATGCAGATACATTAGGAAGTGCATTGGGGATGTTTTATATCCTCAAGAAGATCCAAAAACGGGCAACTGTCATTAATAGCGATCCTCTTCCCTATAACTTAACTTTTTTGCCCGGAGTGACGAAAATAAAAGAGGCAGTGCCTCTGGAAGCAGATTTATGGATAAGTTTTGATTGTGGAAGTTTTGATAGATTGGGTGTAAAAAAGAAGAGAGCTTTTTTGATCAATATTGATCATCACGCTACGAATACCTTGTATGGGGATATTAATATTGTAAAACCGGAGTGTGCCTCTACCTCCCAAGTGGTTTATGAGATGGCAAAAGTATTGCAACTTCCGATTACAAAAGAGAGTGCCATCTGTTTTTATACCGCTTTAGTAGATGATACGGGTTTTTTCAAATATGAGAGTGTCAATAGCAGAGTCTTTGAATTTGCCAAAGAGCTTTGTGAATTGGGAGTAGTGCCAGAAGAGGTGGCAAGAGAGTTGACAATGCGTGAGCCTTTGGCAAAGTTGAGGCTTATAGAGTTGATGCTTGAGAGTTTAGAGCTGCGTCTTATGGCAAAGGTAGCAGTAGTATATGTAACCCAGCAGATGCTAAAAAAGAGCGGAGCTACAAAAGAGATGGGCGAGAGTGGTTTGGAGATGGCACGCTCCTTGGCTACGGTAGAGGTAGCTCTGCTGCTGCGCCAGGAGGAGGATGGAAGGATTAAAGTCTCTTTGCGATCAAAATCTATCGATGTAGGAAAGATTGCTCTGCATTTTGGCGGAGGAGGGCATAAAAGGGCTGCAGGGTTTCTCTCTTCATTGCGAGATATGAAACAGGTAGAAAAGCAGATTTTACAAACTTTACAAAAGGAGTTGGGTATTGAAAAAGAGTAGGAATGGTTTATATATTGCAGTAGCGCTTGTAGCAATAGTGGGGGTAGTTGCTTATTTTATTTATACATCTGAGCGCTTTGAGCGGATAAAACCTACTATTGAGGCTCCCTCTATCCTCTACTGGAATCTTAAGAAGCCGTTGGAGATTACTATTAGTGATAATGTGGCGCTAGGAAGCTATAGTATAACGATGTCTGATGGTAGAAAAAGGGTTATGCTTGATAAGCAGGAGCTAACAAATGGGAAAAAGAGAGTCACCCTTCAAATTAAACCTCCTGTAGATTTAGAGCTCAAAGATAGGGCTGTTTTAGAGATTGAAGCGACAGATAAAAGCTTTTGGAACTTTGTAGGCAATAAAGCCAAAAAGGTTGTAAAGCTCTATATTGATGCTAAGAAGCCGCAACTCAATCTTATTAATAACTCCTATGCTATTACAAAAGGGGGAAGTGCTTTAGTAATTTTTGAGTGTCGTGATAAGAATCTTAAAGATTTCTATATTAAGACAAATTTTGGGAAAAAATTTTATGCCGAGCCCTTTTATAAAGAGGGTTTTTATGCTGCCCTTATTGCTTGGCCAATTACGCAGCGTAAATTTCGTGCAGATATTGTAGCTTTTGATAAAGCAAATAATAGAGCAAAAGTTCATATCCCCCTCTATTTGCGCAATAAACGCTATAAAGTAAGTAAAATCAATCTTACAGATAGTTTTTTGCAGGGTAAGATTGCTGTATTGGCAGAGGATTATCCAGAAATTGCTATGTTGAGTTTAGAAGAGAAGTTTCGTTTTATTAATGAGAAACTCAGAGAAGCCAATGAGAAACTTATTCATACCTATGCTTCTAAAGTGCCAAAAAGGAGGATTGATAATTTTGTTATAAAACCATTTTATCCATTAAAAAATGCTGCTGCAGTTGCCAGTTTTGGTACACACCGCTACTACTACTATAATGGCAAACTTATTAGTGAGTCATACCATTTGGGACTTGATCTTGCAAGTGTCAAAAGAGCGCCTGTACGGGCTAGCAATCCGGGCGTAGTTATTTTTGCCGATTATAATGGTATTTATGGCAATATGCCTCTTATATCTCACGGTTTAGGACTCTATACCCTTTATGGCCACTGCTCTACTCTGCTTGTAAGAAAGGGAGATAGAGTAAAGGTAAATCAACTTATTGCAAAAACGGGAAATACTGGGCTGGCGTTGGGAGACCATTTGCACTTTGGTGTATTGGTACAAGGTATTGAAGTAAGACCGAGTGAATGGATGGATAAACGCTGGATAAAGCTTAATATTACCCAAATCTTAGAGGAGGCAAAAAGGATAATAGACACACAGGAGTAATTGTGCTACAATTGGAAGAGGCTATACAAAAGGGATGTAATGAGACAGACCACAATTAAGCAGGCTGTTGAGTTAGTTGGAATAGGGCTCCATAAAGGGGTGGCTGTAACTATGCGATTAGAGCCTGCAAAGGCAAATAGTGGGATATGCTTTTATAGAAAAGATAAAAACTGCTATATCCCTCTATCTCCTAGCAGTGTAGTTGATACAAAAATGGCTACTGTCATTGGTAAAAATGGGGTAGTAGTCTCTACAATAGAGCATCTTATGAGTGCTGTATATAGTTATGGGATTGATAATCTTCTTATTATTTTGGATAATGATGAAGTTCCTATTATGGATGGCAGTGCCATAAGTTACTGTATACTTTTAGATGAGGCTGGTATCCAGGAGCTTCCTGCACCAAAAAAGATATTAAAAGTGAAAAAAGAGATAGCAGTACAAGAGGGGGAAAAATATGTAAAATTAAAACCTTCTACTACTTTTACTCTCGATTTTACTATTAAGTTTGAGCATCCTCTTATTGGCAAAGAGCATCTCTTCTTCTCTTTTAGCAAAAAAAATTTCTTAAAAGAGATTGCAAAAGCACGGACTTTTGGCTTTTTAAAAGAGGTGCAATATCTGCGCTCTATAGGTTTAGCCAAAGGGGGAAGTTTGGAAAATGCTATTGTGTTAGATGATAAGGGGGTACTCAATAGCGAAGGGCTTCGATTTAGTGATGAGTTTGTACGCCACAAAATTTTGGATGCTATTGGAGATTTGGCACTACTTGGCTACCCTATTATGGGTGCTTATGAGGCATTTGCAGCAAGCCATGCGCTTAATCACGCTTTAACCAAAGCCCTTTTGGCTGATCCTAATGCTTTTGAGATTGTAGAGGCGAAGATGCCGCAGCAGGAGTATGTAGTTGAAGCGCTCTTTGCAAAAGAGTAGGGTTGAGGTAGTAGTTATAGCTCTAGGCTCACCTCTATTAGTGGGCATTTATAAGGAAAAGGAGCTTATAGAGACAATTAAGCGTGAAGAGAAAACAAGCGAGGCGCTCCCTCCCATTTTTAAGGAGTTGATGCAAAAGTATGAGATTGAAAGTATCTATTTTGCAAGGGGCCCTGGGAGTTTAATGGCTATTAAGCTTGTCTATATTTTTGTCAAAACCCTTCAAATTACTACAAATATCAAACTTTTTGGATGTGAGGGATTTGTATTTAATAATAATAGTCCAATAAAGGCTGTAGGAAATCTCTACTTTATTAAAGAAAATGGTAAAATTGTGAGCAAAAAACTAAGTGGTGTCACAGAGACTCCTTTTAGGCTTCCTCAAAAATTGGATGCATTGGTATGTAAAGAGGAGGATATTACACCGCTTTATGTAATTCCTGCAGTAAAGGCGTAATATTGGTAATAAGTGTTCCAGCTACTAGTGCAAATTTGGGGCCAGGCTTTGATACGCTGGGAGTGGCTTTAAATTTGCGCAATGTTGTGCGTATAAAAAGAAGTAGATTTTTTAGTATCTCCATTAAAGGAGAGGGAGCAAACAATGTTAAACTGAAAGGTAATAATCTTTTTGTATCGATTTTTAATGAGCATTATAGGATGCTTGTAGATCAAAAGCAAAAATTTCGCTTTACATTCTATAATCATATTCCTCTCTCTAGAGGTTTAGGAAGTAGCTCTGCAGTCATTGTAAGTGCCATTAGTGCTGCTTATGCGATGGCTGGAGTCTCTTTGAGCAAAGAGCGTCTTTTGCATCTTGCTTTACATTATGAGCCTCACCCTGATAATATTACTCCTGCTGTTATGGGAGGTTTTAATGTAGCAGTAGTTGATAAGTCCAAAGTATACTCTTTAAAAAAATCTATGCCAAATTCGGTAAAGGCTGTCGTAGTCATTCCCAATAAAACAATTTCTACATCCCACTCTCGTACTAAACTTCCTAGAAAGTATCCCCTCAGTGATGTTGTTTTTAATCTTTCAAGAAGCTCTTTGCTTAGTGCTGCTATTTTTGAGGAGCGTTGGGAGCTGTTACAAGTTGCAGCTCAAGATAGGCTTCATCAAGATATAAGAATGCAAGCGATGCCAGAACTTTTTGAAGTACAGCGTATCGCTTTGGATAATGGTGCACTTATGAGTACTCTTTCAGGGAGCGGCTCTACATTTTTTAATATGGTGTATGCTCAAGATGCAAAAAGGGTTGCAGAGCAGTTAAAGCAGCAATTTCCTAAATTTACTATAAAAATAGTAGATTTTGACAATGAGGGAGTTATAGTGGATGAGAGTGGATAATTATAGCTTTTTTTGATATAATTAGCCCTAATGTCAAAGCCAATAAGAATGTGCATTAATTGCAAAACAAGACTATATCAAGATGAGCTCTACAGGCTTCAGTGCAAGGGCAAAAAAATCTTTGCATATGGTGGAGTAGGTAGAAGTTTTTATATATGCAGCTCCTGCATAGAGGATAAAAAACTCTCTAAGAATCTCGCCAGAATCTGTAAAATTGACCCTACCTCGGCTTTGAAAATGTTAAAGGAGATAATTAATAATGGATAAAGTTCGAATCCATCAGATCGCAAATGAATTAGGATTAAAAAGTAAAGATGTTTTAGAAAAAGCGAAAGAGATGGGACTAAAGGTCAAAGCGATTTCAAGCAGTGTCACTTATGAAGAAGCCGAAAAGTTAGCTGAATATATTATGAGTGGTGAAGCTCCAGCATCTCAAGAGCCTCAACCCCCACAGTCAAAAGAGGAGCCAAAAAAAGAGGAGTCTATACAGCAAGAGGAGCAAGCCTCACCTGCTCCAGAGCCTTTGAAAGTGGAGTCGAAACAAGAGAGTAAAGAGAAGCCAAAAAAAGAGATAAAAGAGACAAAAGAGAAAAAAGAGAGACTTACTCCTCCTACATTACAAAAAAGACGAGGTTTGGTCATTGTAAAGAAAAAACGCCCTCCCAAACCTGAAGAGAAGCCTCAACAAGAGCAGCAGTCACCAATGATTGAAGAGAAAAAAGAACAGCCTATAGAGCTAAAAAGAAAGCCCAAAAAGGCTAAAAAAGCAGCTCCTGCGCCTAAAAAGAGTGAGGGTAAAAAAATTGAGATTTTAGAAGATAGAGATTTGAGCGATGTAAGTTTGGAGCTAGAAGAGAATGTTGTAGTATTGCCAGATTTTAGCGAGGAGTTGCAAAAGGTTGAGGAGGAGCAAAAACCAGCACCCAAAAAACAGGAGAAAAAGCAGGTTAAGGTTGCTAGGAAGAGTTTTAATATTGAGCAGGCTAGCATTAGTAGATCCAAAAAGAAAAAGAGAAAGAAAAAAGAGACAAAAACTGCTCAAGAGGTAAAAATTGTGGAGATTCCAGAAGAGGTAAGGGTGTATGAGTTTGCCGAAAAGGCTGGTAAGAGTGTAGCAGATGTGATTAAAGTACTCTTTAATCTTGGTATGATGGCTACCAAAAACGACTTTTTAGACAAAGAGACCTTGGAGATTTTAGCAGAGGAGTTTGGATTAGAAATTAAGATCAAAAATGTTTTGGAAGAGCTAGATTATCTAAAAGTCTATGACAGCATAGAAGATGACTACTTTGAAGAGAGGCCTCCTGTCATTACCATTATGGGGCATGTAGATCACGGTAAAACCTCTTTGCTTGATTATATTCGACACTCAAAAATTGCTCAAAAAGAGGCTGGAGGAATTACGCAGCATATTGGTGCGTATATGATCCAAAAAGATGGAAAAAAAATTACTTTTATCGATACTCCAGGACACGAAGCATTTACCGAGATGCGCGCTCGTGGTGCGCAAGCTACCGATATTGCCATTATTGTAGTAGCTGCAGATGATGGGGTAAAGCCTCAAACCGTAGAGGCTGTCAATCACGCTAAAACTGCAGATGTGCCAATGATTGTGGCAATTAATAAAATAGATAAACCAGATGCCAATCCAGATCTTGTCAAGTCACAAATGGCAGAGCTTGGTATTACGCCAAGTGAGTGGGGTGGAGAGTATGAGTTTGTGCCAGTAAGTGCAAAAACTGGCGAAGGGATAGATGAGCTGCTTGATACTATTTTACTCCAAGCTGAGCTTATGGAGCTAAAAGCCAATCCAAAAAGAGAGGCAAAAGCTGTTGTCATAGAGAGCTCTTTGGAAAAGGGGCGAGGTCCTGTGGCTACTGTGATTGTGAAGAATGGGACGCTTAAAGTTGGCGATCATGTGGTGTGTGGGGTAGCATATGGGAGAGTCAGAGCCATTATTGATGATATGGGCAAGATGGTAAAGCAAAGAGCTCCCAGCGAGCCAGGTATGGTGGTAGGGCTTGATAAGGTACCGCCTGCTGGAGAGATTATGGTAGCTGTCAAAGATGCTGAGATGGCAAGGGAGTATGCTGAGCGAAGAGCAGAGTATGAGAGACAAAAAGAGCTTAGCAAAACCACCAAAGTAACCCTTGAAGAGCTTAGCCAGCTTGTAAAAGAGGGACAACTCAAAAAGCTTCCAGTCATTATCAAAGCAGATACCCAAGGAAGTCTTGAGGCTATTAAGGGTAGTTTAGAGAAACTCAAGAATGAAGAGGTTAAAGTCGATATTATTCACGCGGGTGTGGGAGCTATCAGCGAGAGTGATGTGACATTGGCAGATGCCAGTGAGAATGCTATAATACTTGGCTTTAATGTGCGCCCAACAGGTAGTGTAAAAGAGAAAGCAAAGCAGCTAGGCGTAACTATTAAAACCTACTCTATTATTTATGACTTAATAGATGAAGTAAAAGCGCTACTTAGCGGTATGCTCTCACCTATTATTAAAGAGGAGACTATTGGACAAGCAGAAGTAAGAGAGACATTTAATGTGCCAAAAGTTGGCACTGTTGCAGGATGTATGGTAATAGATGGAGTTATAGAGAGAAACGCAAAAGCTAGAGTAATTCGTGATGGCGTAGTGATTTATGATAGTGCCATTAGCTCTTTGAAGCGTTTTAAAGATGATGTCAAAGAGGTGAGCAAGGGGTATGAGTGTGGGCTTATGATCGAAAACTTCAACGATATTAAAGTTGGGGATGTGATTGAGGTCTATAAAGAGATAGAAGAGGCAGCTACACTATAAGGATAGCTTATGAGTAGTGAGATTAAGAGAAAAAGGCAAGCCTCCCTATTGATTGAGCTGATCTCTGAAGCGTTAGGGGAGCTGGCAGATGAGCGCTTAAGAGGTTTGACTGTGACAGATGTGGATGTGAAACGTGGGGGGTATGATGCAGATGTCTATATCGATAAATCGATCTATAGCCCCGAAGAGCAAAAGGAGATCCTAAAAGCCCTCAAAAAAGCAGCCCCTATTTTGCAAAGCTACTGTTTAGAGATGAGTGGATGGTTTAAGTGTCCAAAGTTTCACTTTAAATTTGATGAGCTTTTAGATCAGCAAAAAAAGATTGAAGAGCTCTTTGCAAAGATAAAGGATAATCAGTGAGTCTTGAGCAAGAGATCCAAAAGTTGGTAGAATCTTGTGGCGCAACGCTTTACGATATAGAGACAGTAAATGAAAGAGGTAAAACTATCTATCGTGTTACCATTAAGACAAAAGATGGTGTTGATCTTGATAAGTGCGCGCAGATCTCCAATCTTATCTCTCCGCTTCTTGATGTGCATCCACCTGTAAAAGGGGAGTATTATCTAGAAGTTAGCTCTCCCGGAGTTGAGCGAAAGCTCAAAAAGCCCTCCCATTTTGCAAACTCTATAGGAGAGAATGTGCGTATTACCACCATAGATGGCACTGTTATTGAAGGACAACTAACAAAAGTAGAGGATAACAGCGTTGTTCTCAATACAGAAGATGGGGAGCGCAAAGTAGCCTTGGATGAGATAGCTAGCGCAAAGACCTATTTTGAATGGTAGATTTAGATGCTTTTTATATGCAAGCCGCTATTGATGAGGCTTGGAAATATCAAGGATTAACCTACCCCAATCCTGCCGTTGGCGCTGCAGTTGTTAAAAATGGAAGACTTTTAAGCATAGCTGCCCACAAAGCTGCCGGTAAACCCCACGCTGAGGTAGAGGCTATTAAGGAGGCTTACTATCTTTTAAGCGGTGATAGTGATATATTAAAGATTAAAGAGTCTCTACATCTACACAACTATTTACAAACCTACGCTAAAAATCTTTTTACAGATGCTACCATTTATGTAACTTTAGAGCCCTGTTTTCACTATGGTAAAACGCCTCCTTGTGCTCTGCTTCTTCAAGAGCTCAATTTCAAGAAAGTAGTGATTGCAACACTAGATCCAAATCCAAAGGCTGCTGGAGGTTTCAACTATTTACGCAAAAGAGGAATTGAGGTTGTAGTAGGTGTAAAAGAGAAGGAGGCGCAAGCCCTGCTTGAGCCCTTTGTAAAGTGGAGTAAAAAGCAGTTTGTTTTTTTTAAGCTAGCCCAAACTCTCAATGCAAATATTACTGATGGGATTATAAGCTCTTTAGCATCTAGAGAGCTTGTGCATAAACTGCGCAGCAAAATAGATCTTTTAGTCATTGGAGGCAATACGGTAAGAGTAGATAAGCCAAGACTTGATAGTAGATTAGTTGGAGGCAGAGCCCCCGATGTGCTAATCTATTCAAAAAGAAAAGATTTTAATCCAAAAATACCTCTTTTTAAAGTGGATAATAGAGAGGTTTTTATAGAGTCTAGTTTACAAAGAGTAGAAGAGTATAATTTTATAATGATAGAGGGGGGAGAAGGAATGCTGCAGGCTACAAAAGATTTAGTTGATTGGTATATGATCTTTGTTGCACCAACAATGAAGCCAAAACCTAACTATGCCATCAATAAAAGAGTGGAGTTTCTTCATACGCAAAGAGTAGGGAGTGATCTTCTAATTTGGAGTAGGAATGGATAAGCAAAAAAAGATAGTAACAATGTTTGATGATATTGCCAAGAATTATGATCTTGCCAATAGAGTACTTAGTTTTGGTAGCGATATAGCTTGGCGTAAACGGGCGTGTGAGAAGGCTTATCGGCTCTATGGTAATCAAGAGGTTGAGCAGATTGTAGATGTAGCTTGTGGTACAGGAGATATGCTAGGATTTTGGGAAAAGATTGCCCAAAAGAGAGGTATAAGTGTCAAAAGATTTATAGGAGTCGATCCATCTCAGGGTATGTTAGGGGTTGCAAAAGAGAAGTTTCCCCACTTCTCCTATATGCAAGCTTATGCCCAAGAGCTTCCATTAGAAGAGAGTAGTAGTGAATTTGTTAGTATTACATATGGGATCCGTAATGTAGTGGAGCGTCAACGCGCGATTGCAGAGTTTTACAGGATCTTAAAACCAGATGGCATTTTAGTTATATTAGAGTTTACAAAGCGTCAACATAGTACTATAATAGATAAAGTAGTGGAGTTATATATGAAAAAGATTTTGCCAATGGTTGGCGGGATGGTTTCAGGTAATAAAGATGCGTATGAGTATCTGCCAAACTCTATTGATGCTTTTTTGACAACAGAGCAGCTTATAGGTGAATTGCAAGAGAGTGGGTTTAAGATAGAGAGTGTGGAGGCTTTCTCCTTTGGTATATCGACACTATTTATAGCGAGAAAAATTGGAACGGTTTCTAAAGAATCTACAGTATAAAATCTTTTTTATCCTTTTGATTCCTGCTACAGGGTTGGTATATTTTGCAACCACCTCTGTATATAACAACTATTTGGCATACGAGAAGAGTAAATCTTTTAAAAAAGAGATCGATTATACCTATTATGCACTTTTATTGGTGCAAAATCTTCAAAAAGAGCGAGGGCTCTCTATTTTAGCCCTTACACAGCCTCAATATCGTAAAAGTTTACAAGCGATTCGAGCAAAAAATAGTAAACTTATAAAAAGATTTCTAGATTTTTTATTGCAAAATGAACTCAAGATTCCCCATCTTAAAACAGTTATAGAGTATATTAATAAACTCTCCGCATTACGCAAGCGTATTGATAAAAAAAAGTTGAAAATTCTTGGCATTATGCAAAGTTATAGTAAGATTATTCAACAACTTATTACTACTACCCAAATTCTGGGTAGGGAGTTTTTTAATAAAGAGTTTTTACAGTACTCTTTAACTTTTCATACTATTTTAGAGCTTACAGAAGTAAGTGGTAAGCAGCGTGCTTTAATAGCCTATTTTATCTACAGTAAAAGGCAAAGAAAAGAGATTTTGCCTCAAATTATTAAGCTTGAAATTCAGTATAAAGCGTTAGAGACTCTTTTGCAAAGAAATATGCCTTATCAAATTGCAATTCTTTTTAAAAAGCGTATTCCTTTAAACTTCAAAAAGGAGTTTGAAGATTTTAAAGAGAAGATTATTAGTAAGAAAATTACTCCTTCTAAGCAGAAGTGGTGGAGTATTGCTACAAGATATATTGATACCCTTTTTGCTATTGAGTATAGTGTACTACGAAAAATTGTCTCTTTTCAAGTAAAATTGCAGCAAAAGAGTTTATATACGCTGCTGATTAGTGCTTTAGTATGGATGTTGATATTCATCTTTCTTGTGCTCTTTTTACGCTTTTTTAGCAACTTTTTGGAAAAAATGGCTCTCTATTACAATATGATGCGAAAGGATAAAGCTCTTTACTCCATTTTTTCTGAATTTTCAGAAAATATTTTGCATATCAAAAATTTCCAAACCATTGTAAATCTTTTTGCTGTTTATCTTGATAAAACCTCTCTTTTTAGTTTTCTTTATATTAGCGATTGTAAGGGGGAGGAGATTTTTGCTGTTGAGAAGATAGCAGTCTCCTATATTAATGAGAAGTTAAAAGGGCTGTTAAAAAACGCTATCCAAGAGGTGAGTAAGAAGAAGCAGTATAAAATTCTCTCTGTGCAGTGTAAAGAGCTGCGCTTGCATAAAGTAAAAACGGTTGCCCTTTTCCCTATTATTATAGGCAAGGAGTGTAAATTTATTTTAGTTGTTGCAAGCCAACGCACTCTCTCAATAAGAGTAATCGATTTTATAATGAGGATGATCGATATTTTTGAGACGAGCTTATGGCAGCTTGAAGTGCAGCAAAAACAGCAGCAGATGCAAGAGAATTTGGCACTTCTTAGCCACACTTTCGATTCGCATGAAGCGATCGTACTTACAGATAAAAACGGGGATATTGTTAAGGTCAATAAAGCTTTTGAGGAGATAACAGGCTATAAAGAGGAGGAGGTTTTAGGCAAAAAACCCTCTATTTTGAAATCTGGTAAACACCCTAAAGAGTTTTATGAAAAGATGTGGAGGGATATTAAAGAGAAAGGACACTGGAAAGGAGAGATCTATAATCGCAAAAAAGATGGCACAATCTATCCGCAGATTCTCTCTATTACTGCCATTCGTAATGAAGAGGGGGAGATCACCAACTATGTGTCTCACTTCTTTGATATTAGCGATTTAAAAAAGATTCAAGAAGAGAATGAAAAACGAGCGATGTACGATCTGCTCACAGAGGTTTTTAATCGTGGGAAACTCATTGAAGAGTTGGAGCTTGTTCGCCAAACTGCCCAAAAAGAGCAGTTTTTAAATGCCTTCTTATTTATTGATATAGATAATTTTAAATACATTAATGACTCTTATGGACATACGATAGGAGACAAGGTATTAATCGAGGTTTCGCAGCGCTTGAAGAAATTGAAAAAAGAGGGTGATATACTTGCTAGAATTAGCGGGGATGAGTTTGCTTTTGTGATGGTAGATGTGGGAAAAGATCTCCATAGTGCAAGTAGTAAAGCTGCTGTAATGGCACAGAAACTGCTAGATATTTATGATAAACCTATAATTATTGATGATATAGAGATTGATATAAGTTTTAGTATAGGTATATATATTTTTCCGATGGGCGAAAGTACGCCAGAAGATATTATTACAAATGCAGATATTGCAATGTACCATAGCAAAAAAAATGGCAAAAGAGGATTCAGCTTTTATGATGAAAAGCTAGATATTGAATCCAAGCAGTTTTTGATAATGAAAAAGGAGATTGAAAAGGGGCTAAAGAATAGAGAATTTAAAGTATTCTATCAGCCAAAAATAGCGGTAAAAACAGGGGAAGTCAAGGGATTTGAGGCTTTGGTGCGCTGGGAATCTAAGGTTAATGGTCTGTTATATCCTGATAAATTTTTCCCCTATATTAGAGGGACAAAATTGATCTATGATATGACACTGTCGATTGTAGAGAATGTGTTGCGAGATTTGGAGCTTATGCAGTATTATCAAGATATTGAGGTCTCTATTAATATCTCTACAGAGCAGTTTAATAATAAGCGCTTTATGGATGAGCTCTATAATAAATTTATAGATAAAAAGGCTAGTGCTATTATTCTTGAAATTGTAGAGGATGCTTTGATTAGGGATGTTGCCTATGCAACAGAGCAGATGAAAAAATTTCAAGAGATTGGTATCAAAATTGCTATTGACGATTTTGGTACGGGTTACTCCTCTTTGGGCTATTTACGAGAGCTTCCAGTTAATGAGATAAAGATTGATAAAGGCTTTATTCTTCATCTTTTTGAGAATAAAAATGATGTGATAGTGCAAAAAATTATAGAGATTGCAAAGATCTTTGGCTATAGGGTGACTGCAGAGGGGGTAGAGAGTGAGCGTGTATTGCAGTTTCTGCGCAAAATTGGTTGCGACTATTTTCAAGGGTTCTATTTTAGCCGTGCAGTCTCATTGGATAGAGCTTTAGAGTTTTTACAATAAAAGATTTTAACGCAGTAGAGAGTGCAAAACTTTATGATACTTGGTTAAAAATAGCACAGAATAGTGAAATTTATAAAGAATTAGTTATCGAAGGGGTATGTTTAAAAAAATTAGCAGAAAACAACAAAGAGCTTTGGTTAGAGTTAAGAGAGGATATAATTAGACTTAAAGAAGAAGGGATAATATGAGCCAGTTAGATAAACAAAAAGAGAAAGTATCAAATTACCGATTAGCTTGGGGAATTGTTTTAACTGCATTATTGGGATTTATTGCTTTTATATTTAATTCTTTTGACAAATTATCTTTATTTAAGCAATTATTAGTAGCATTTGGTGGAACACTATTAGTTATAATAGCTTTATATCTCACTTGGAAATTAAAAATTGAAACTGATAAATTGGAGGAACTATAATGAATGGAATATTATTGGGATTGATATTTGGATTAATAACTTTTGTAGGAATAATAGTTATTTTT